>NZ_JBHWJY010000053.1:0-60680 GCF_042731135.1 Streptomyces sp. NPDC059874 | reverse complement strand
GGATTGGGCTGATGCGGTCCGCCGGGCGCGGGCCCCGCCCGGCGGGGCTGGATTGGGCTGATGCCGGCCGCCAGGCGCGGGCCGCGCCCGGCGGGGCTGGATTGGGCTGATGCCGGCCGCCGGGCGCGGGGCCGCGCCGTCAGCCCTGCGGCGCCGCGCAGCCCGACGTCGCCGCCGGCAGGGGGGCCGGGACGCCCAGTGTCGGGATGCCGAGCATGACGCCCGCCGGCTGGGCCGGGGCGGCGTTGCGCTTCTCCCAGGCGTCGCCGGCGCGGGTGCGGCGTACGGCCGTGGTCGGGCCCTCTGCCAGCAGGTGGTGGGGGGCCGCGTAGGTGATGTCCACGGTGACCACGTCACCCGGACGGACCTCCGCGTCCGGCTTCGTGAAGTGCACCAGGCGGTTGTCGGGGGCGCGGCCGGAGAGTCGGTGCGTGGCGCCGTCCTTGCGGCCCTCGCCCTCCGCGACCATGACCTCCAGGGTGCGGCCGACCTGCTTCTTGTTCTCCTCCCAGGAGATCTCCTCCTGGAGGGCGACCAGGCGCATGTAGCGGTCCTGCACGACCTCCTTGGGGATCTGCCCGTCCATGTCGGCGGCGGGGGTGCCGGGCCGCTTGGAGTACTGGAAGGTGAAGGCGTTCGCGAAGCGGGCCTCGCGCACCACGTGCATCGTCTGCTGGAAGTCCTCCTCCGTCTCACCGGGGAAGCCGATGATGATGTCGGTGGAGATCGCGGCGTGCGGGATCGCGGCGCGGACCTTCTCGATGATCCCGAGGAAACGCTCCTGCCGGTACGAGCGGCGCATCGCCTTCAGGATCGGGTCCGAGCCGGACTGCAGCGGCATGTGCAACTGCGGCATCACGTTCGGGGTCTCCGCCATCGCGGCGATCACGTCGTCCGTGAAGTCGCGCGGGTGCGGGGAGGTGAAGCGGACCCGCTCCAGGCCCTCGATCTGGCCGCAGGCGCGCAGCAGCTTGCTGAAGGCCTCGCGGTCACCGAGGTCGGAGCCGTACGCGTTCACGTTCTGGCCGAGCAGGGTGATCTCGGAGACGCCCTCGGCGACCAGGGCCTCCACCTCGGCGAGGATGTCGCCGGGACGGCGGTCCTCCTCCTTGCCGCGCAGGGCCGGGACGATGCAGAAGGTACAGGTGTTGTTGCAGCCGACGGAGATCGAGACCCAGGCCGCGTAGGCGGACTCGCGGCGGGTCGGGAGCGTGGAGGGGAACGCCTCCAGCGACTCGGCGATCTCGACCTGCGCCTCCTCTTGGACGCGGGCGCGCTCCAGCAGCACGGGGAGCTTGCCGATGTTGTGCGTACCGAAGACGACGTCGACCCAGGGGGCCTTCTTGACGATCGTGTCGCGGTCCTTCTGGGCGAGGCAGCCGCCGACGGCGATCTGCATGCCGGGGCGCTTCGTCTTCATGGGGGCGAGCCGGCCGAGGTTGCCGTACAGCTTGTTGTCGGCGTTCTCGCGGACCGCGCAGGTGTTGAAGACGACGACGTCGGCGTCACCGTCGGAGCCCTCGGGCGCCCGGACGTAGCCGGCGTCCTCCAGCAGACCGGAGAGCCGCTCCGAGTCGTGCACGTTCATCTGGCACCCGTAGGTGCGCACCTCGTAGCTTCGCTTCACGTCCACTGCCTGGCTCCGGTCGCTGCTGGTCATGCAACAAGGGTAGGCGGTACCCGGGAGCCCTCCGGTCCCCCGTGCAGCCTGCCCACGGGCAGACGGCGACCGAAGCAGACGAGCAGCAGGTCCTGGGCGTCGCCGTACAGGGGCGTTCCTTCGCCGTAGGACCAGTCGAGGTCGTCGGCGCGCAGCCGGATGCCGGTCAGGTCCGCGCCGAAGAAGCGCAGGGTCCGGGGGTCGACCGCGTCGAGCAGGAGACGCAGCCGGTCCTCGGGGACGCGGCGGGGGTGGCCGAGGGCGAGGGTGATGTCGAGGCCGTGGACCACGTCGTGGGCGAGGCCCGCGGTGGGGCCGGCGGCGGGCGGCTTCCAGGGGTGGTCGGCGTTCTCGCGCAGCAGCGCGGCGAGCTCGCGCGCGCCGAAGGCCGCGGCGTCGCGGCGGGCGGTGCGGTCGGTCATCCGGTGCAGGTTTCCGCGGCCCCGCAGGAGCTCGGCGGCGAAGCCGGGGAGAGAGGTGCGGAACCCCAGCGACATGTGGGCGGCGACCTCGCGGACTCGCCAGCCTGCGCAGAGGGAGGGGGTGTCCCACTGGGCCGGGGTGAGGGTGTCGAGTAGGTCGGCCAGCTCGCGGCGTTCGGCGGCGGTGGCGGCGGCGATCGCGGCTTTGGGCGTTTCGGCGGCGGTGTCGGATCGGCTCATGACTTCAAGGGTGGGAGCCCCCCTGCCATAAGTCCAAGAGTGTCTTGTTCTGCGATCTAGAATCACTGCTTATGGAGCTGGCTCAGCTGCGGTACTTCGTGGCGGTGGTGGAGGAAGGCGGCTTCACGCGGGCCGGGGCGCGGCTGCACGTGTCCCAGCCCGGGGTGAGCGCTCAGGTCAAGCAGTTGGAGCGGGAGCTGGGGCAGCGGCTGCTCGACCGGTCCGGGCGGCGGGTCACGCCGACGGAGGCGGGCGAGGCGGTACTGACGTACGCGCGGGCCGCGCTGGCGGCGGTGGAGGGGATCCGGCGGACGGCCGACGAGTTCTCCGGGCTGCTGCGGGGGCGGGTGACCCTCGGGCTGATCCCGGGGGCGGCCGCGGCCGTGGTGGACGTGCTCGGGGACTTCCACGACGCGCATCCGCGGGTGGAGATCGCCCTGGCCGAGGACACCTCGGAGCGGATGCTGGCCGCGCTGCTGCACGGGAAGCTGGATCTGGCGGTGGTGGGCCTCGACGGGGAGCCCCCGCCGGGGATCTCCTGCCAGGTGGTGATCGAGGAGCCCCTGGTGGCGGCGGTCCGGGCGGACGACCCGCTGCTCGCGGCCGCCGCCGACGGCCGGATCCCGCTCGCGGCGCTGCGCGGCCGGGCGCTGATCAGCACACCGCGCGGGACCGGACTGCGCGGGGTGCTCGAGCGGGCCTGCGCGCAGGCGGGGTTCGCCCCGCGGGTGGACTTCGAGGCGGCGGCCCCGGCGGTGCTCGTCCGGCTGGCCGCGCGGGGCCTGGGCGTGGCGGTCGTTCCGGCGGGTGCGGAGTCGGGGGCCGGCGACGGGCTGCGCGCCCTGCGGATCACCGACCCGGAACTGACCGGGCGGGCCGCCCTGGCCTGGCGCACGAGCGGCCCGCCGGCGCCGGCGGCCCTCCGCCTGCTGACCAGCCTCCGCGAAACCCCCCTGTTCCGCGCGACGGCTACCCCGGAGCCCCTGACGGACGGGCCGTAGGGCCGGTGCCCATGGGCCGCTCCCGGGCCGATGAACCCGGCCGCGTGTGGGCAGGGGCCCGGCGGTCGCCCCCCGTCCGGTGCCTCCTGGGGCGGGCGGACCCGGGTGAGGCCTCCCCGGACCGGCCATCCCCACCACGAGCCGCACGCCGCGGCCGGTGAGCCCTGCGGCACGGGCGAACCCAGGAGAGCGGGCCGGGGAAGGCGGGCCCGAAGGGGCGAGCTCGGGGACGCGGGCCCGGGAAGGCTGCCCCGGGAGAGCGGGCCGGGAGAGCAGGCCCGGGAGAGCAGGCCCGGGAAGGCCAACCCGGAAGGGCGGCTCCGCGACACGGGCCCAGGAAGGCCAGCCCGCAGGGGCGCGCTCCGGGAGGCCGGCCCGGGAAGGGCCGGCTCCGGGACGCGGGCCAAGGAAGGCCGGCCCGCGGGGGGCGGGCTCGGGAAGGTCGGCCTGGGAAGGCGGGCCCACGGAGAGCGGCCCCGGACGGGTGCTTCGTGACAGGACGGCGGGTGGGTGGCAGGATCGCTCGCATGCCTCTCGTACCGCCCCGGATCAGCAGGCGCCATGCCCTGCGGGCCCTGGTGGCCGTGCTCGCCGTGCTCGGGGCGTTGGTGTGGTGGCTGCGACCCTTCGGGGAGCCCGAGCTCAAGGGCGAGCTGACCTTCAGCACCGGTGTCCGGACCGGGGTCTACCACCTCTACGGGGAGCTGCTGGAGCGGCAGCTCAAGCAGGACATGCCCGGCGTGAAGGTGCGGCTGGAGCCCAGCGAGGGCTCGCAGCAGAACCTCGCGCGGCTGGCCTCCGGCGAAGCCGACTTCACCGTGGCGACGGCCGACGCGGTCGCCAAGTACCGGCTCGACGGGAAGCCCGGCGCGGCCCGGCTGCGCGGGTGCGCCCGGCTCTACGACGACTACGTGCAGCTCGTGGTGCCGGCCGGGTCCCCGGTGCTGTCGGCGCGGGATCTGCGCGGCAAGCGGGTCGCGGTGGGCCAGCCCGGTTCCGGCGTGCGGCTGATCTCGGAGCGGCTGCTGGCGGCGGCCAAGCTCGATCCGGCCCGCGACCTCACCACCGTGTCGATCGGCATCGACACCATGCCGGCCGAGCTGGAGGCCGGTCGGATCGACGCGTTCTTCTGGTCCGGCGGCCTGCCGACCAACGCGGTGCGCGAGCTGTCGGAGCGCTTCGAGATCCGGCTCGTACAGCTCGGCGACCTGGTGGAGCAGTTGCAGGGCGGCAGCAGCCCGGCGCGGTACTACCGGGCGGCGGTGATGCCGCAGGACGCGTACGCCCTGGCGCGCAACACCAGCGCGGTGGCGACCCTGGCCGTGCCGAACCTGCTGGTCACCACCGAGGGGACGGACCCCGAGCTGACGGAGCAGTTCACCCGCACGGTGATCGCCAGCCGTGACGGCATCGGGCACGAGGTGCACGCGGCGCAGCTGGTGGACCTCCGTACGGCGATCTACACCGATCCGCTGGACCTGCACGAGGGCGCGGGCCGCTACTACCGGTCGGTCAAGCCCTAGGCAGCAGCATCGTCGCCGCCGCGGCCGCGCCGATCAGGCCCGCGTGGGTGCCGAGGGCCGCCGGCACCACCTGGAGCTCCTGGACGAAGGACAGCGTCGCGTACGAGACCAGGTGCCGCCGGATCGGTGCGAAGAGGGTGTCTCCGCTGGCGGCGACCCCGCCGCCGATGACCGCGATGTCGGTCTCGACGAGGGTGGCGGTGGCCGCGATGGCGGCGGCCAGGGCGCGGCCCGCGCGGTCGAAGGCCGCCAGCGCGACCGGATCGCCGGCTTCCGCGGCAGCGGCCACGCCCGCCGCGGAGGCGTCGTCCGCCGGGGTCCAGCCCTGGGCCAGGGCCCAGCGGGCGATCGCCGTGCCGGAGGCGATGGACTCGACGCAGCCGTGGCCGCCGCAGGCGCACGGCTCCCCGTCGAAGGCCACGCTGATGTGGCCGATGTGGCCCGCGTTGCCCGTGGGGCCGGGATGGAGCTGGTTGTTCAGGATGAGGCCGCCGCCCACGCCCGTCGACACCACCATGCACAGCGCGTTCGCGTGCCCCCGGGCCGCGCCCAGCCAGTGCTCGGCCGCGGTCATCGCCACGCCGTCCCCGGCCAGTACCGTCGGCAGCACGGCCCCGCGCGCCGCGAGTTCCGCCTCGACCCGGGCTTGGACGGGGAACTCCCGCCAAGCTCCGATGTTGACCGGGCTGACCGTCCCCCGCGAGGCGTCCACGGGGCCGGCGCTGCCGATCCCGCAGCGGACCGCCGAGGGCCACAGCGGCGAGTCGGACAGCTCGGCGACGACCTCGGCCACCGCCGCCATGACCTCGTCCGCGTCGGCCCCGCGCGGGGTCGGGCGGCGGGTCGTGGCCGTCATGGTGCCGTCGGGGTGCACGAACGCACCGGCGATCTTCGTGCCGCCGATGTCGATGGCCACCGTCAGGCCGGAGACCGCCGCGGCGGCTCGCGGTACGGGGAACGGGGCGGTGGGGGTGATCACGGTGGCGGCTCCAGGAAGGGGTCAGGATTCAGTATGCGCCGGGGGCGGCGCGGTGCTCTCGCGCGGCTCCAGCCGCGGTTGCTCGCTCGTCCGGACCCGGGGCGGGTTCCCTTCGAGCAGGGCCAGGAGCTCCTCGGCCGCGAGTCGACCGAATCCGGCGGTGTCCCGCACGAGGGCGGTGAGCCGGGGGTGGGTGACCCGGCAGAGCGCCGAGTCGTCCCAGGCCACGATCGAGAGCCGGCCCGGCACGGGGATGCCGAGCTCGGCGGCGACCGCGCTGCCGGCGACGGCCATCACGTCGTTGTCGTAGACCAGCGCGGTGGGCGGCTCGGGCTCGGCGAGGACCCGGCGGGTGGCCGCCGCGCCCTCGGTGTCGGAGTAGTCGGTGACCACCGAACGCACCCGGTCCGGGCCGAGCCCCAACCGGGCCGCCTCGGTGCGCAGGGACGCGATCCGGCGGGCCGTGTGGGCGAGGTCGGGGAGTCCGGCGACGTGGACGATCCGGCGGTGGCCCAGCCCGTGGAGGTGGTCCAGTACCTGGAGCATGGCCCGGGCGTCGTCGGCCGACACGGACGAGAGGATCGGTCCGGATTCCGGTGCGGATTCCGGTCCGGATTCCGGTGCGGCTTCCGCTGCGGCTTCCGGTGCGCACTCGCCGACGGTCACCGCCGGCAGGCCCAGCCGGCCCAGGAGCTCCGGGCGCGGGTCGTGCGTCCGCGGATCGACGACGAGGACCCCGTCCACCCGTCGCTCGGCCCACCACCGCCGGTACACCGCGCATTCGGCGTCGACGTCCTCGACGACCTGGAACAGCAGGGCGGTCCGGGCGGCCGAGAGGGCCTCCTGGATGCCGGAGACCAGCTGGAGGAAGAAGGATTCGACGCCGAGGGTGTGCGCGGGCCGGGCGAGGACCAGCCCCACGGCCCCGGAGCGTTCGCCGGACAGGGCGCGGGCGGCGCTGTTGGGCTGCCATCCGAGTTCCTCGGCCAGGCGGCGGATCCGGGCCCGGGTTTCCTGCGAGACGCCCGGCCGGTCGTTGAGCGCGAACGACACGGCGCTCTCCGAAACCCCGGCCCGGCGGGCGATGTCCTTGATGGTGGGTCTGCGGGCCACGGCCTGCCTCATTCATCCTTCGATACGGACGCCAATGGCCGGACCGTACCGCTTTTCATTTCCACACGCCGCCTCGTACGTCGATCGCGACTAAACCGCATTAGCCAGAACGGCCTCGGCACCCACCACCCTTGTGCCGGCGGGACTGAAGCGCATAAGTACCGAGGCTCGCGAGGCCCTGTTGACTTTCCCGTGCGGGGCGCGGCAGGTTATGGCCCGTCCGGCGGATTCCCCTGAACTCCGGGACCTTTCATGCGCCTCGCCCTCCGAATGCGCCATGCCCCCCGAACGCTCCGCTTCGGTGCCAACTACACGCCGACCCGCGGCTGGTTCCACCACTGGCTCGACTTCGACCTCGACGAGGTCAGGGCCGACCTGGACTCGATCGCCGGGCTCGGGCTGGACCACGTCCGGGTCTTCCCGCTGTGGCCGGTCTTCCAGCCGAACCGGACCTTGATCCGGCCGCGCGCCGTCGAGCAGCTCGTCGCGCTCGCCGACGCGGCCGCCGAGCGCGGGCTCGACGTCAACGTGGACGGTCTGCAAGGGCACTTGTCGAGCTTCGACTTCCTGCCCGCCTGGACGGGGACCTGGCACCGGCGGGGCATCTTCAGCGACCCGGAGGTGGTCGCCGCGCAGGAGGAGTACTTGCGCACGCTGGCCGCGGCCCTCGCGGACCGGCCGAACTTCCTGGGCATGACGGTCGGCAACGAGATCAACCAGTTCTCCGACGCCCCGCACCCCGACCCCGACCGGATCACGCGGGATCAGGCGGACCGCTGGCTGGAGCGGATGCTGGCCGCCTGCGAGCAGGGGGCGCCGGGCCGGTTCCACCTGCACGCCGAGTACGACGCGGCCTGGTACCGGGACGGGCATCCCTTCACCGTGGCCCAGGCGGCCCGGCTGGGCGCGGCCACCGCCGTGCACTCCTGGGTGTTCAACGGCACCGCGCAGCGCCACGGCCCGACCGGGACGGCGACCGAGCACCATGCCGCGTACCTGATCGAGCTCTCCAAGGCCTGGGCCCTGGACCCGCACCGCCCGGTGTGGCTCCAGGAGGTCGGCGCCCCGGCGCCGCTGATCCGGCCGGAGCACGCCGCGCGGTTCACGGAGGCCACCGTGGCGAACGCCCTGGACTGCCCGGACCTGTGGGGGGTGACCTGGTGGTGCTCGCACGACGTGTCCCGGGAGCTCGCGGACTTCCCTGAACTGGAGTACGGCCTCGGGCTGCTCACCAACGACCGCCGCACCAAACCGGCCGGCGCCACGATCGCCCGGATCGCGCGGGAGTGGCGGGGGCGCGAGCACCGGCCCCCCGTACGGGCCACCGCGCTCGCGGTCGACGTCGGTGGGGCCCTGGAGGCACCGCGGCGCTCGGTGTGCGCGCCCGGCGGCACGTTCTTCGAGGCCTGGGCGGCGCTGACCGCGGACGGGGTCCGGCCCGCGGTGGTCCTCGCCGAACTGGCGGAGGACCCGGCACACCTGTCCGCCCGCGGCATCACCGAGGTGCTCCACATCCGGGAACTGACCTGAACCGCCTTGGTCTGAACCGCCTTGATCTGAACCGCCCTGACCCGAACCGCCCTGTCCTGAACCGCCCTGCGCCGCCCCGCCCCTGACGGACCGACCGCCCATCGCCCGCCTTCCCCTCCGGAGGAGCCCCGCATGTCCGAGACCGACGACGGCGTCGACGCTCGTACCCCGCACCCCCCGTTACGCCGACCGTCCCGCCGCACGGTGCTCGCGGCCGGGGCCGGGGCCGGAGCCGGAGCCGGGGCGGTCGCCCTGCTGGGCGGAGCCGCCACCGCGGCGCGGGCGGCGGCGCCCGCCCCCGGGAGCGCCGGCCCGGACCTGGCCCCGTACGCCTCGTACTGGTTCCCCGACTCGCTGCCGAAGGGCAGCCCCGGCCCCGGGATCACCTGGCGCTCCCTCAGGGAGTGGACCCCCGAGTGCGACCGGGACCTCGCCTTCAACGCCGCGACCGTGCCCCTCGCGGAGCGGTTCACCCCCGTCCCGGCGAACCGGCTCGCCCGCGCCGGGCAGGCCCGGATCGCCTCGCTGGTCTCCTTCGGGAGCACCGCCGGGAACCCGTCCCAGGGCTCGGCGACCGCCGACCACTACGCGCTCACGCACTGGGCGTACATCGACGAGCTGGTCTTCTGGGGCGGCTCCGCCGGCGAGGGCATCGTGCTCGCCCCGAACGCGCCGGTGGTCGACGCCGCCCACCGCAACGGGGTCCCCGTGATGGGCAACGTGTTCCTGCCGCCCGTTCCCTACGGCGGCGACCTCCAGTGGACGCGTGACCTGGTCCAGCGGGACCCCCTGGGCCGCTTCCCGATCGCCGAGAAGCTCGTACAGGTGGCGCGGGCGTACGGCTTCGACGGCTGGTTCGTCAACGCCGAGACCGAGGGCGGCGACAGCTCGCTCGCCGCCCGCACGCACGAGTTCCTGCGCGCCCTGCGGGCGGCCGGCGAGCCCCACGGCCTGCGCATCACCTGGTACGACGCCCTGAACTCCACCGGCAGGGTCGGCTGGCAGGGCGCGCTGAACGAGCTCAACCAGGAGTTCTTCGAGGACCGGGCCGGGAAGGTCGCGGACACGATGTTCGTGGACTTCCGCTGGACCCCGGACTCCCTCGCCGCCTCCGGCGCCCTCGCCGACCGGCTGGGCCGCTCCCGCCACGAACTGTGGGCGGCCGTGGACACGGAGTCCCACGGCTGGAACTCCGAGGTCCGCTGGGACGCGATCATTCCGCGCGACCGGGACCACGTCGTCAGCTACGGCTTCTACCGGCCCGAGTGGACGCGGAACCACCTCACCGACCGCTCCCCGGCCGCCTTCCACCGTGCCGACGACCGGTTCTGGACGGGCGAGTCGCTGGATCCCTCCCGGCCCGCGCCCGACTCCTCCTGGCGCGCTCCCGCCACGGCAGTCGCCGACCGGTCCACGGTCGACGCGCTGCCGTTCGGGTGCACCTTCAACACCGGGCACGGGGAGCGCTGGTACGAGCAGGGCCGGGTCGTCTCGGACACCCCCTGGAACCACCTCGGGCTCCAGGACCGGCTGCCGGGCCGCCGCTGGGTGGTGGAGAGCGCCGGGGAACGGCCCTCCGTCGCCCTGGACTTCGCGCGGGCCTGGCGCGGCGGCTCCAGCCTGCTGGTCACCGGCGCCGGCGCGCCGTCCGCCCCCGTCACCGTGGGGCTGCACGCCACGCGGTTGCCGCTGACCCGTTCGGCGGTGCTGGAGCTGGTGCACGCCACCGGGTCGGGGCCCGTCTCGGTGGAGGTGGGCGTGGCCGTGCGCGAGCCGTCCGGCCCCGGCGAGCCGGTCCCGTACACCTGGTTGGAGGCCGGGACGCCGACCGGCGGGCGGGGCTGGCGCACGACGCGGGTCGGGCTCGCGGCACTGGCCGGCGGGACGGCGTACGCGCTGGCCGTACGGATCACGGGGCTCGGGAAGCGGCCCCTGTCGTGGCGGCTCGGGGCCCTGACGGTGCGCGACGCCGCAGCCGCCCGCCGCCCTGCGGCCCCGGCCGCGCCGACCGTGGACGCCTCGGCCGTCCACGGGTGCGGGGCCTCGGTGCGGCTGTCGTGGCGCCGGGCGCCGGGGCCGGTACGCCACTACGAGGTGTCCCGTCTGCTGCCCGACGGCACCCGCCGCTTCCTCGGCGGTACCTGCGGCACCGCCCTGTACCTCCCGGCGGTCGTGCGCGCGGGCTCGGAGCGGGCGGCCGCCTTCGAGGTGCGGGCCGTGGACGAGCTGTACGAGTTCTCCGCGCCGGTTCGCACGACCCTGCGCTGGTAGCCGTACCCGGCCGGCTCAGCCGCCGTGGGGGTCGGTGCGCGGGACGCTCACCGTCACCCGCAGCCCGTGCGGCGGGTTCGTCTCGTACGAGAGGGACCCGCCGCCCGCGGCGAGGAGCGCGCGGGAGATGGACAGGCCGAGGCCGGAGCCCTTGACGTTCTGGTGGCGGCCGCTGCGCCAGAACCGGTCGCCGACGCGGAGCAGCTCCTCCTCGGTGAGGCCCGGCCCCCGGTCGGCGACGACCACCTGGACCGCGCTCCCGGCCACGGAGACCGAAACCTCGACCTCCTCACCCGAGGGGGTGAACTTGAGGGCGTTGTCGATGACGGCGTCGAGGGCACTGGACAGGGCGACGGGATCGGCCCAGCCCGTGACGGCGCTGCGGCCCGTCCCGGTGAGCCGGACACCCTTCTCCTCGGCGTACGGTCGCCACGCGATCACCCGTTCGGCGGTGAGGCCGCCGATGTCGGTGAGGCTGATCTCGGCGGAGGCGTGCTCGGCCAGCGCCAGGTCCAGCAGGTCGTCCAGGACCCGGGTCAGGCGCTTGCCCTCGGCGCGCACGGAGGCGATCTCCTCGTTCCCCTCGGGCAGTTCGAGGGCGAGCAGCTCGATCCGCAGGAGCAGCGCCGCGAGCGGGTTGCGCAGCTGGTGGGAAGCGTCGGCGACGAACGCCCGCTGCTGCTCCAGTACTTCTTCGACGTTGTCCGCCATCTCGTTGAACGAACGGGCCAGGCGTTGGAGTTCCGGCGGCCCGCCGGCGGCCGCGACCCTGGAGTGCATCCGTCCGGTGGCGATGCCGTGGGCGGCCGCGTCCAGGGTCCCGACGGGCTTGAGGACCCAGCTGGTGAGCCGCAGGGCGGCGCCGAAGGCGACGAGCATGGCGGCGGCGAGCCCGGCCGAGATGAGCAGCCAGCCCTTCAGGATCCGGCCGCGCATCAGGTCGGTGGGCGATTCGGTGGCGACGACGGCGACCACGTCCCCGTCGAGGACGACCGGGGAAACGACGAGCAGCTTCCCCTGGGTCTGCCAGGGCCACACCTGGGGCGGATCGTGGCTGCGCCGCCCGGCCAGTGCCTCCTTGAAGGCTTCGCGGCCCTCGCCCCCCTCGGGGAGCTCCCACCAGCCGGGGGCCCGGGCCATGGCGTTGTCGTCGCGGTAGAAGATGCCGACCCGGATGCCGTAGAGCTCCTGGTAGCGGGCCAGTTCGAGCTGGAGGGTCTGGCGACGCTCGTCGGCGCCGCTGGCCCCGGAGCCCTCGGCGTCGATGACGAACTGGGCCAGGGCGGCGAATCGGGCGCTGTCGTCGATGCGGTCGACGACCACCCGCTGCTGCTGCGCGGCGGCCAGGCTCACGGCGAGCGGCAGGCCGAGCGCGAGCAGTACGCCCGCCATGAGGATGACGAGCAGCGGGAGCAGCCGGGCGCGCACGGAGGGGTCCCGCTAGGGGGCGGCCGGGGTGACGAGCCGGTAGCCCACCCCGCGGACGGTCTCGATGAGTGCGGGCATGCGCAGCTTGGAGCGCAGCGAGGCCACGTGGACCTCCAGGGTGCGCCCGGTCCCCTCCCAGCTGGTGCGCCACACCTCGCTGATGATCTGTTCGCGGCGGAAGACGACCCCGGGCCGCTGGGCGAGCAGGGCCAGCAGGTCGAACTCCTTGCGGGTGAGCGGTACGTCGGCGCCGTCCACGCTGACCCGGCGGGTGGGCAGCTCGATGCTGACGGGCCCGAGGCGGACGAGCCCGGGCGTGCCGGAGGCGGCGGCCTCCTCGGAGGCGCCGGTGCGCCGGGCAACGGCGTGGATGCGGGCGAGGAGTTCGCCGGTGTCGTAGGGCTTGACCACGTAGTCGTCGGCGCCCATGTTCAGGCCGTGGATGCGGGAGCGCACGTCGGCCCGCGCGGTGACCATGATGACGGGCGTGGAGGTGCGCTTGCGGATCTTGCCGCAGACCTCGTAACCGTCCTGGTCGGGCAGACCCAGGTCGAGCAGCACGACGCCGAAGGGCGGGGCTCCGGCGGGCAGCAGCGCCTGCAGGGCCTCCTCGCCGTTGCGGGCGTGGGTGACCTTGAAGCCGTGCCGGGCGAGGATCGCGGACAGGGCGGCGGCGACGTGGTCGTCGTCCTCGACGAGCAGCAGTCTCATGTCGTCCCCCTCTCCGTTCTTCTCGTATCCCGGCTCGCGGCGCGCACCACCATCAGCGTGTGCACGTTCTGTGCACATCGCGTGAGCGTCCCGTGCACGCGCCCCGCGTGTCCTCACGCAAGGCCACCATGCATCCACGCGGATGCGGAGTCCCACGTCAAGTGGGTTCCGCTCCGGCGCGCCTTCCGTTATGCACCCGGTACGAGCACATCGTCGACCACGCCGACGCGGCACACGGAGCGTATCCGGGCGAGGCCGGATCGTTATGCTCAATTCTCCCTCAGATGTGATGACGGTGTGCGCGGGACGTCACTACTGTCCTCCCAACCGAGGAGGACGGAGCAAGAAGCCGATGAGCGGAGTATCAGTGACCAAGGACGTGCAGGACGCGGCCGGTGCCGCAGACGACCTGGTCGTACTGAGCAACGTCAACAAGCACTTCGGCGCGCTGCACGTGCTTCAGGACATCAATCTGAGCATTGCCCGCGGTGAGGTCGTCGTCGTGATCGGTCCTTCGGGATCGGGCAAGTCCACGCTGTGCCGGACCATCAACCGCCTGGAGACGATCGACTCGGGCACCATCACGCTCGACGGCAAGGAACTGCCCTCGGAGGGCAAGAAGCTGGCCGGGTTGCGCGCCGACGTCGGCATGGTCTTCCAGTCGTTCAACCTCTTCGCGCACAAGACGGTCCTGCAGAACGTCATGCTCGGCCAGCAAAAGGTCCGCAAGACGGACGAGGCCCCGGCCGAGAAGAAGGCTCGGGCCCTGCTGGACCGTGTGGGTGTCGGCTCTCAGGCCGACAAGTACCCGGCGCAGCTCTCGGGTGGCCAGCAGCAGCGCGTGGCGATCGCCCGCGCGCTGGCCATGGAGCCGAAGGTGATGCTGTTCGACGAGCCGACCTCGGCGCTCGACCCGGAGATGATCAACGAGGTGCTGGAGGTCATGCAGCAGCTCGCCCGGGAGGGGATGACGATGGTCGTCGTCACGCACGAGATGGGCTTCGCCCGCTCCGCGGCCAACCGGGTCGTCTTCATGGCGGACGGAAAGATCGTCGAAGAGGCCACGCCCGAGCAGTTCTTCAGCAACCCGCGAAGTGACCGGGCCAAGGACTTCCTGTCCAAGATCCTGCACCACTGAGGGTCTTGTCTGGTAGGCATCCCTAGGCGGATCACTGCCGGATCGGATCCTGACCGGCCGTGCATGCGTCGTACGCGTCGCTCTTCGTTCAACAACGTCTCATCCGAGGGAAGTTCACATGAAGATCTCCAAGGCTGTTGCGGCCGCGGCCGCCGCCGTAGCACTCGCCCTGACCGCGACCGCCTGCGGCGGCAACGGCGACACGGGCAGTGACGGCGGTGCGACCGGTGGCGACAAGAAGGACAAGATCGTCATCGGCATCAAGTTCGACCAGCCGGGTCTGGGCCTCAAGACCCCGGACGGCAAGTTCTCGGGCTTCGACGTCGACGTGGCGAAGTACGTGGCCAAGGAGCTCGGCTACGAGCCCGAGCAGATCGAGTTCAAGCAGGCCGTCAGCGCCGAGCGCGAGAACCTGATCTCCAACGGTGACGTGAAGCTGGTCGTCGCGACCTACACGATCAACGAGAAGCGCAAGGCGAAGGTCGACTTCGCCGGCCCGTACTTCCTGGCCCACCAGGACCTGCTGGTCCGCGCCGACGACACCTCGATCACCAAGGCCGAGGACCTCAACAAGAAGAAGCTCTGCTCGGTCACCGGCTCCACCTCGGCGCAGAACGTCAAGACCAAGCTGGCTCCCGAGGCCGACCTGCAGGAGTTCCCCGGCTACTCCGAGTGCCTCACCGGCCTGGAGAACAAGGCCGTCGACGCCCTGACCACGGACGACTCGATCCTGGCCGGCTACGCCGCGCAGGAGAAGAACAAGGGCAAGTTCAAGCTGACCGGCCTGAAGCTCAGCAACGAGCCCTACGGCATCGGCCTGAAGAAGGGCGACACCGAGCTGCAGACCAAGGTCAACGCCGCTCTCAAGAAGATGGTCGCGGACGGCGCCTGGCAGAAGGCCGTGGACGCGAACTTCGGCCCGGCCGGCTACAAGGCCGAGCCCGCCCCGCAGATCACCGAAGGCAGCTGATTCATCGGTGAGGAGCGTCGCCGCCCGCCTGTCACGGGCGGCGGCGCACCTCGCCGGCCATTCTGGGGAGAGCGCAGGGCATCGTGTTCGATTTTCTTGAGTCCGGGCAGTACGACGTGCTCGGAGCCTTCTGGGTGACGGTTCAGCTCACCCTCTACTCGGCGGCCGGATCCCTGGTCTGGGGCACCATCCTGGCCGGGATGCGGGTCAGCCCCGTCCCGCTGATGCGGGGCTTCGGCACCGCGTACGTCAACGTGGTGCGCAACACGCCGCTGACCGTGCTGATCCTCGCCTGCTCGCTGGGCCTGAGCCAGACGCTCGGCATCGCACTCGGCGGCGACACCTTCAAGGAGACCGGTTTCCGGCTCGCGGTCCTGGGCCTCACGGCCTACACCGGCACCTTCGTCTGCGAGGCGATCCGCTCGGGCATCAACACGGTGCCCGTCGGCCAGGCCGAGGCTGCCCGCGCACTGGGCCTGAGCTTCTTCCAGGTGCTCACCCTGATCGTGCTCCCCCAGGCCTTCCGGGCGGTCATCGCGCCGCTCACCAACGTACTGATCGCCCTCACCAAGAACACCACGGTGGCGGCGGCCATCGGCGTGGCCGAAGCGGCCCTGCTGATGAAGGAAATGATCGAGAACGAGCCGCAGGCACTCTTCGCAGTCTTCGGGGTCTTCGCCCTCGGCTTCGTCGTGCTGACCCTGCCCACCGGCCTGCTGCTGGGCTGGGTTGCCAAGCGAGTGGCGGTGAAGCGATGACCTCCGTGCTGTACGACGCTCCGGGCCCCAAGGCCAAGGCGCGCAACTGGATCTACAGCGGGATCTTCGTCGTGCTGGTGGGGCTCGCCCTGTGGTGGGCGCTGTCCCTCATGGCCGAGAAGGGCCAGCTCGACGCCGACAAGTGGACCCCCTTCGTCACCGACAGCCAGGTCTGGACGACGTTCCTGATCCCCGGCCTGCTGGAGACCCTAAAGGCCGGTGCGATCGCCATGGTGATCGCCCTCCCGCTGGGCGCGCTGCTCGGTATCGGGCGGCTGTCCGACCATGCCTGGGTGCGGATTCCGGTCGGCGCGGTCGTGGAGTTCTTCCGCGCCATCCCGGTGCTGATGCTGATGCTCTTCGGCTTCGCCCTGTACTCGCGGTACACCGCCGTCCCCTCCGACGTCCGGCCGCTGTACGCGGCGGTCACCGGCCTCGTCCTGTACAACGCGTCGGTCATCGCCGAGATCGTCCGGGCCGGTGTGCTGTCCCTGCCCCGCGGCCAGACCGACGCGGCCAAGGCGATCGGCATGCGCAAGGGCCAGGCCATGGTCCACGTGCTGCTCCCGCAGGCCGTCACCGCGATGCTGCCGGCGCTCGTCAGCCAGCTCGTGGTGATCCTCAAGGACACGGCGCTCGCCGGTGCCCTGCTCGGGCTCGGTGAACTGCTCTCGACGGCCCGGCAGATCTCGGCGAACTACAGCAACACCATCGCGACCCTGTTCGTCATCGCACTGCTCTACATCGTGGTGAACTTCGCCCTCACCACTCTCGCCTCCTGGCTGGAGGGCCGGCAGCGGAAGTCGACCAAGAGCACCGGCGCGGTCGTCGCCGGCGACGTGGCCGAGGTCGACGCGGGCGGCGCCGCCGGCGTGGGCGAGGCTCCCTGACACCTGGTCAGTACACTGGCGTGACAAGTGTGGTGCGGCGGGACTCATCCGCCGCACCACACGGCGTTGTCCCGACCTGTGTCACTTGACGCAGGCACCTCCAGTGGGTTGCATACGTTCTGTGATCACATACCGGACACCGGGAGCCACATCATGGACCCGGTGATCGTCGTCGGCGCGGGGCCCGTCGGGCTGTCCCTGGCCCTTGCCCTGGCCGGCCAGGGCGTGCCCTCCGTCGTGCTCGACGAAGGGCCCGGCAAGGAGGAGATCCGCCCGGCCCGCACCGTCGTCCTGCACTCCGACACGGCTGCCATGGCCCACCGCCTGGGCTGTACGACGCTGCGTGACGAAGGGGCGTACTTCGCCGCCTGGCGCACCGTGCGCGGCCGCCGGCCGGCCCAGCGGATCACCTTCGAGGAGCACCCGGCCCCACTGCACGTCCCGCAGCACGCCCTGACCCGCGGACTGCGCGACTCCGCTGCCGCGCACCCGCTCGTCCAGCTGGTCACGGACAGCAAGCTGGATTCCCTGGAGCAGGACGACCGGGGAGTCACCGCGCACACCCGGGGCGCCGAGACCACGTGGTGGCGCGGGAGTTACCTGGTCGGCTGCGACGGCGCCCGCTCCACCGTGCGCAAGCTGCTCGGCATCCGCTTCCCGGGCCGTACCGCCGTGGAACGCCACGCCGTGGCCGCGCTGCGCACCGAACTGCCCTGGCCCGGCGAGGCCTTGCTGCACCGCAACCCGCCGTCCGGGCCCGTCGAGGTCACCTCCCGACCGCTGCCCGACGGGGTGTGGCGGCTGGACTGGCTGCTCCCGGCCCGCGGCGACCTCGTCACCCCGGACGCGCTCGTGACCCTGATCCGGGACACCCTCGCCGTGTGGTGCGAGGGCACGACTCCCCCGTACGACCTCCTCGACACCGGCGTCCACACCCTGCACCACCGCCTCGCCCGGCGGTGGCGCGACGGCCGCGCCTTCCTCGCCGGGGACGCCGCGCACCTGCTGGGCGCGCTCGGCACCCAGGGGGTCGAGGAGGGGCTGAGGGACACCGAGAACCTGGCGTGGAAGCTGTCCCTGGCCTGGCACCAGGGGGCCTCCGAGGCCCTGCTCGACAGCTACGAGGGCGAGCGGCGCACCGCGGTCGCGGCCCGGTTGCGCGCCGCCGACCAGGCGATGCCCACGCTGCGGGCCGGGGGCACACTGCGCACCTACCTGCCCGGAGCCGCGCGTTCCGCCGAAACCCTGCTCACCGACGGCCACCTGGGGCGGGGCCCGCTGGGCGCGGAGCCGACGTACGCCCCCCCGATGGCCGTACGGGAGGTCCCGACGGCCACGGAACCGGGCGGCGCGGTGGCGAACGTCCCGGTGACCGCGCCCGACGGGTCGACGGTGCCGCTGCGCGACCTGCTGGGGCAGGGCAGGCTGCTGGTGGTCCTGGTCGCCCCCGGCACCGGGGTCTGGGACCGCCGCCATTGGCTGGGCGCCGGGCTGATGCCCCGCCTCGCGGCGGCGGTCAGCGCCCTGCCGGTCCGCACCGACCTGTTGGTCGCGGACGGCTACCCGGGGGCGCCGGCGCACACCGTGCTGCTCGTACGACCGGACGGGCACCTGGCCGCGACGTTCGCGGGCGTCCGCCCGGCCGAGCTGTACGAGGCGGCGGACTCGGTCCGGGCGGGCGCGCCCGCGGCCCGGATCGCACCTCCCGCCTCACCGACCCCTGCCACCACACCGACCGTGGTGATCGATTGACCGTGTCCGGGCCTCCGTGGTTCACTCGCGGAATGACCGGCAACGACGTACGCCTGTGGCGGAGGGTCCATATGGACCTGCTCCGCTACGCGGGCTGCGTGTGTCGCCCTTCCTGCTGATTCGCCCCACACCCCTGCGCGCCCCGTGCCGTCCTCCGGCCTGCGCGCACCTCCGCGAACCCAGGAACGGTCCACCTTCATGTCTGCACCCGCGTACTCCCCTGCCCTCGTGGGCGTGGCCGGCCCCACGGCCGCCGAACTCCTCGCATTCGCCCTCCGCACCGCGGCCGACCCCGAGGTCGTCGCCTCGCTCCCCCTCGACCCGGAAGGCCGCACCTGGATCCGGCTCGAAGGGCCGGGCGGCAGCGAGGCCTGGCTGATCGGCTGGCCGCCGGGCACCGGCACCGGCTGGCACGACCACGCCGAATCGCGGGGCGCGTTCGCCACCGCCCGGGGCCGGCTCACCGAGCACTCCCTGTCCGTACGGCTGCCCTCGGAGGGCTGGCGGTCGCTGGAGCTCGCCCCCGGCGTGGACCGCAGCCGCCGGCTGGGCACGGGCGCCGGACGGGCGTTCGGGGAGCACCATGTACACGAGGTTCTCAACGAGTCCACGACCGAGCACGCGGTCTCCGTGCACGCGTACTACCCGCCGCTCCCGCTGATCCGCCGCTACAGCCGCAGCGGCCCGGTGCTGCACCTGGAGCACGTCGAGCGCCCGGCGGACTGGCAGTGAGCGCCCCGGTCGGCATCGACGAGCTGCTTGAGCGGGTCCGCGCGGGCTACACCCGGATCGACCCGCAGGAGGCGTACGCGGCCTCGCTGGCCGGGGCCCTCCTGGTGGACATCCGCTACCAGGCCCTGCGCGAGCGCGACGGACTGATCCCGGGCGCACTGGTGGTGGAGCGCAACGAACTGGAGTGGCGCCTGGATCCCCGGGGCAGCCACCGCGCGGCCGAGGCCACGAGCCACGACCTCCAGGTGGTGGTGATCTGCAACGAGGGCTACGCGTCCAGCCTCGCGGCGGCCTCCCTCCACGCCCTCGGCCTCCACCGGGCGACCGACCTCACGGGCGGCTTCCAGGCCTGGCGCTCCGCGGGCCTCCCCGTCTCCCCGTCCTGACGGCGGCGCCGGGCGGCCGGTGGCCGACGCTCGGGGGCGGGTGCGGGAACGGGTGCGGGTGCGGGAACGGGTGCGGGTGCGGGAACGGGTGCGGGTGCCGCTGCGCGGAGCCGGTCCCCTACCCGCCCTTCCACCGTTCCCCGGGCTCCGCCCGAACCCGCGCCTCAAACGCCGGCGAGGCTGGAATTGCCGCTGCGCGGCAACCCAGCCTCCGTAGGCGGACGGCATCGGCCAAATCCAGCCCCGCCGGCGTTTGAGGCGCGGGGGCCCGGGGGCCTACGCCTTGGACGTGGCCACGTCCACCGGTCGCACCCGGAGCGCCACCCGGCCCGGGAGGGCAGTGGCCGCCAGGGCCAGCAGCCCGGCCACGCCCACGACCACCGCGTACGCCACCGGCAGCACGGCCGGCGCCGCCACCCCCGTCATGCCCACGCTGAACGCGGTGAGCACGGCCAGCGCGATCCCCGATCCCAGCACCGCCCCGATCAGGACCACCGCGACCGCCTCCGCCCGCAGCATCCGCAGCACTTGGCGGCGCTTCGCTCCCGCGAGCCGCAGCATCGCGAACTCCCTCACCCGTTCGGCGGTCGACATCGCCAGCGTGTTGGCCACCGCGATCGCCGTGAAGGCCAGCACCAGCCCCATCGCCAGCAGGTTGATCTCCGCCCCGGCGTCCTGCCGCTCGGCCCGTACCTCGTCGGCGGCCGCCGCGGACAGCACCTGTACCCCGGGGAACCCTTGCACCGCCGCGGCGAGCCGCTCGGCTCCGGCCCCCGCCCCCGGCTCCGTCGCCACCAGCACGCTGCTCGCGAGCGGGTTGTCCACGTGCGCGGCCACCAACCCGTGCGGCAGCGTCAGGTCCCCGAAGCCGAGCCCCCGCCCGTACACGGCGGTGACCTTCAGCGTGACCGGGGTCCCGTCGCCCAGCGTCAGCTTCAGCGGGCTGCCCGGCTTCAGGCCGAGCTGATCGGCGGCGAGTTCACTCACCGCCGCGTCGCCCTCGCCGAAGCCGGCCAGGCTGCCGCCGGTGACCCGGGGGTCCCAGGTGCGGGTCAGGCCGTCCGGGGTCACGCCCTGTGCGGCGTACTTCGCCAGGCCGACCCGTACGGAGGTGTGCACGATCTCGGTGGCCGCCGCGACCCCGGGCGTACGCCGGACCGCCGCGGCTGTCTCCGGCGTGATGCCCGGCCCCCGCGCGGCCAGCACCCACTCGGCCCGGACCCCTTCGCGGGCCTGCGTCCGGGCCGCGTCCCCGAGGGTCGGGGTGATGAAGAGCACGGTGCAGGTCATGCCGACCAGCAGGGCGAGCGGTGTGACGGCGGAGGCCATCCGGGTGGCGTTGCCGCGCAGGTTCGCGGTGGCCAGGTGGCCGCCGGCGCCGGCCAGCCGCAGCGGACCGGCGAGCAGCGCGGTGGCACCTCGTACGAGCAGCGGCCCGAGCAGGGAGACCGCCCCGGCCAGGACCACCACGGCCAGGAAGGTCACCGGGGTCGAGGCCGGCTCGGTGCGCAGCGAGCCGAGCACGACGACCAGCACCGCGCCGCCGGCCAGCAGGAGCAGGCCGAAGGCGGTCCGGAGCCGGCGCGGTCGCCCCTGCTCGACGGCGGCTTCGGCGAGCGCTTCGGCGGGGCGGATCCTGGCGATGCGCCGTCCGGTGATGCGCGCGGCGGCCCAGGCGCCGAGCAGGCTCGCCCCGACGGCGGCGAACATCGGGAAGATTCCGGCGGTGCGCTCCAGGGTGGCGGGGACGACCCCGCTGTCGACGAACCGGCCGTACAGCCAGGCGGCGAGCGGCAATCCGGCGAAGGCACCGGCGATCCCGGCGGCCAGACCGACGAGCAGGGCCTCGCGTCCGATCAGCTGCCGCAGTTGGCGGGGCGTGGCGGCGATGGCCCGCAGCAGGGCGAGCTCGCGGTAGCGCTGCTGGACGGAGAGGGAGAAGGTGCCGACGACCACGAGGATCGCGACGAGGAGCGAGGTGCCGCCCATCGCGCCGCCCATGGAAACCAGCTTGATCCGGGCTCCGGCCGCGTCGAGGAACTCCACGGGACCGCGCTCGTCCCCGGTGCTGACCTGCGCTCCGGTACCCCGCAGGGCCTGCTCGACCCGTCCGGCCAGCTCACCGGCGTTGACGCCGGGCGCGGGCAGTACCCCGATCGCGCTGACCTGTCCGTCGCGGGCGGCGAGCCGCTGTGCCTCGGCGTCGCTGAAGAAGAGCGCGCTCTGCCGGCCGAGGTCCCCGTGGGCACTGGTCGCGATCCCGCTGACCTGGTACGTCTTCGGCTCGCCGGTGGACTGCACCGTGAGCTCGGAGCCGGGCTTCAGCCCGGCGCGGGCGGCCAGCGCACGGTCGACGACGACCTCACCGCCGCTCTGCGGGGCGCGGCCCTCCGCGAGCGTGAAGGGGGTGAGCGCGGCGGAGGTCCAGGCGTGCCCGTACGAGGGCTTCGGCTCGCCCGGGGCTCCAACCAGTGGGACGGCCTGGAAGGTGAGCTCGGGCACGGCCCGCTCGACTCCGGGCACGGCGCGGACCGTGTCCACGGTGCCGGCCAGCAGCCAGGCCCGTTCGGCGACGGGCTTGGCCTTGTGCTTCGTCTTCGTCTTGCCCTTCTTCTCCTTGACCGTGGTCTCGTGGACGTTCTGGTCGGCGGAGACGAGGACCGGCGTGGCCGCGTAGCGCTCGGTGCCGATCTTCCCGCGGAGTCCCGTTTCCAGGAGGGTGCCGCAGGCGGTGACGAGGGCGGCCGCACACAGGAGCGCGACGAAGGCACCGAGGAAACCGGCTTTGCGGTCCCTGATGGTCTGAAGGGCGTAACGCAGCATCATGCCGTCAACTCTGCCGCCGGGCCCGCCTCCTGACATTGGCGTACCCCGGCGTCCGCACCCGGGGGCTACCCCCACCCCGGGCGCCCCGGCTCACTCCCCCGGGTACCCCGGTTCGTCGGCGTCGTCGGCGTCCTGGCCTTCCGCCTCCAGCGCACGGCGGACCACCCGCAGGGCCATGCCCTCCGGGTATCCCTTGCGGGCGAGCATCCCGGCGAGGCGCCGGATCCGCTTGTCGCGCTCCAGCCCCCGGGTGGCGCGGAGCTTGCGCTCCACGAGCTCCCGGGCGGTCTCCTCTTCCTGCTCGGAGTCCAGCAGCTCCAGGGCCTCCTCCACGAGGGTGGCGTGCACCCCCTTGGTCCGGAGCTCCTGGGCGAGCGCCCGGCGGGCCAGGCCCCGGCCGCGGTGCCTGGATTCGACCCAAGCCCCGGCGAAGGCGGCGTCGTCGATCAGGCCCACCTCCTCGTACCGGGAGAGGACCTGCTGTGACACCTCCTCGGGGATGCCCCGCTTGTGCAGGGCGTCCGCGAGCTGGCGGCGGGTGCGCGGGCTCCCGGTGAGCAGGCGCAGGCAGATGGCCCGCGCCTGCTCCTCGGGGCTCTGGGGCGGCAGTTCCTGACGGCCTTCACGGCCGCCTCGGCTCCCGCCGCCCCTTTCCTGCTCCCGCACGGGTCAGCTCTTGGACGCGGCGGCCTTGGCCGTCGTCTTGGCCTTCGTCGCGGGCGCGGGCACGGCTGCCGCGGCGTCGGCCGGCGCTGCCGCCGACTCGTCGGCCGCGGCGTCCTTGCGTACGCCCACGCCCAGCTTCTCCTTGATCTTCCGCTCGATCTCGTTGGCGAGATCCGGGTTGTCCTTCAGGAAGTTGCGGGCGTTCTCCTTGCCCTGGCCCAGCTGGTCGCCCTCGTACGTGTACCAGGCACCGGCCTTGCGCACGAAGCCGTGCTCCACGCCCATGTCGATCAGGCCGCCCTCACGGCTGATGCCCTGGCCGTAGAGGATGTCGAACTCGGCCTGCTTGAACGGCGGCGCGACCTTGTTCTTGACGACCTTGACGCGGGTGCGGTTGCCGACCGCGTCCGTGCCGTCCTTCAGGGTCTCGATGCGGCGGATGTCGAGACGCACGGAGGCGTAGAACTTCAGCGCGCGGCCACCGGTGGTGGTCTCCGGCGAGCCGAACATCACACCGATCTTCTCGCGGAGCTGGTTGATGAAGATCGCGGTGGTCTTGGACTGGTTGAGCGCACCGGTGATCTTGCGGAGGGCCTGGCTCATCAGACGGGCCTGGAGACCCACGTGCGAGTCGCCCATCTCACCCTCGATCTCCGCGCGCGGCACGAGGGCCGCCACGGAGTCGATGACGATGAGGTCGAGGGCGCCGGAGCGGACGAGCATGTCCACGATCTCCAGCGCCTGCTCGCCGGTGTCCGGCTGCGACAGGATGAGGTTGTCGGTGTCGACGCCGAGGGCCTTCGCGTACTCGGGGTCGAGCGCGTGCTCGGCGTCCACGAAGGCGACGGTGCCGCCGGCCTTCTGCGCGTTGGCCACGGCGTGCAGGGTCAGGGTCGTCTTACCGGAGGACTCCGGCCCGTACACCTCGATCACGCGGCCGCGGGGCAGCCCGCCGACGCCGAGCGCGATGTCCAGCGCGGTCGACCCGGTCGGGATGACCTCGATGGGGTCGTTCGGCTTGTCGCCGAGGCGCATGACCGCACCCTTGCCGAATTGCCGTTCAATCTGTGCGAGCGCGGCGTCGAGAGCCTTCTCGCGGTCGGTGCCTGCCATGGGTTCCACCCGGTTTGCTTGAGTCGATCGCTTCACGCCATTGACGCTAATGCCTGCCACTGACAATGCGCCTCCACGACCGGTTCGGCTGTGGATAACCCATCAGAATGGATGTTCGATTTCCCTGTCAAGCGCGCCACGCCCGCACCGCCGAACGGCGCCACAGGGCAGAATCCAGGCCTGTGATCATCAGCGCGCGCGAACTCAACCGAGCCACCCTCAGCCGCCAGCTGCTGCTGGAACGTGAGCCGCTGACCGTCCCCGACGGGCTGCGGCGCGTGGTCGCCCTCCAGGCTCAACACCCCGCCTCGCCGTACGTCGCCCTGTGGAACAGGCTCGCCGGATTCGATCCGGCCGGGCTCGACGCCGCCTTCGCCGGGCGGTCGGTGGTCAAGGCGACCCTGATGCGGATCACGCTGCACGCCGTGCACGCCGGGGACTACCCGGATTTCCGCGCGGCGGTGCAGCCCACGCTGTACGGTGCCCGGCTCGGCGGCCGCTTCGCGGCCGCGGGGCTGACCCCGGCGGACGCCCACGCGCTCGTGCCGGACCTGCTGGCCTTCGCCCGCCGGCCCCGGACCTCGGCGGAGATGCAGGCCTGGGCCGAGGAACGGGTCGGCGCCGAGAAGAAGGACGCGGCGTGGTGGGGGCTGAAGGGGTACGCCGCGCTGCACCACGCCCCGACGGACGCGCCGTGGTCATTCGGTCCCCGACCGTCCTTCATCGCGGCCGGACCCGAAGCGGCGGTCGGCACCCCCGGCACCCCCGCAACCGCCGCAACCGCCGGAACCGGCGCCGTGCCGGCGGCCCGGACGGTGGACCCGCACGCCCTGCGCGCCCTGATCCTGCGGTATCTGGCGGGGTTCGGCCCCGCCTCCGTCGCGGACGTGGCCCAGTTCGCCATGGTGCAGCGAGCCCCCGTCCGCACGGCGCTGCGCGCCCTGGACGGCGCCGTCGAGGAGCTGCGGGGGCCGGACGGCGACACGCTGTACGACCTTCCGGGCGCCTCCCGGCCGCCCGCCGAGACCCCCGCCCCGCCCCGGCTCATGGCCATGTGGGACAGCGTCCTGCTGGCCTACGCCGACCGCAGCCGGGTGATACCCCCGGCCTACCGCCCCCTGGTGATCCGGCGCAACGGCGACGTACTGCCGACCCTGCTGGTGGACGGGCACGTCGCCGGCGTGTGGCGCCCGACGGAAGACGGCGTCGAGGCCACGGCGTTCCACCCGCTCCGGCCCTCCGTCTGGGACGGACTCGCCGAGGAGGCGCGGTCCCTGACGGCCTTCCTCGGGGGCCGCGAGACGGCGGTCTACAGCCGCTACCACCATTGGTGGGCAAAGCTCCCGGCGTCCGAGGTACGGATGCTGTGACCCGTACATACGATCATCGGATGACGGATCCCCTTCACCCGACCAAGCCCCGCCCCGGGGACCGGATCGCCGCGCTGTCGCCCTCCGCCGGCCTGCCCCGCCCTCTTCCCCCGGCCGACCCGCAACTCGTGGTCCCCGTCGGGGGGCGCGTCCGGGTGGACGGCCCGGCGCGCCGGATCTTCGTCACCTACTGAGCCGGCGGCGGTCAGAGGGAGATCGCGGTGCCGAGGGAGTCCGCGGCCAGGAACTTCGGCGCGCCCTTCTCGTAGAAGACGTCGAGCGCCGTGATCGTGAATCCCGCCGCCGTCAGCATGTCGGCGGGCTGCCGGGTGAGGTGACACCCGCCGAAGAGCCGCTTGTTGAGCGGTTCGAGCCGTCGCTGGCGGCGGCGCACGCTCCAGTCGCCTTCCGGGGCGAGGCCGTGTTCGACGAAGTGCAGGGTCCCCCCGGGCTTCAGTACGCGTCGCAGCTCCCGCAGGGCGGCTCCCGGGTCCGGGATGGTGCACAGGGTCCAGGTAGAGAGGGCCGCGTCGAAGCTGTCGTCCTCGAAGGGCAGCGACTGGCCGTCCAGGCCGGCCCGTCGCACCGGGACGGGTGAGGCTCTCACGCGGTCGGCGGCGAGCTTCCACCCGAGGTCGGAGGGCTCGATCGCGGCCACGCTCGTGACCTCCGGCGGGTAGAAGGGGACGTTGTGCCCCGTGCCGAAGCCGATCTCGACGACCTCGCCCCGCAGACCCTCGCAGACCCGGCGCCGCAACGGTTTGGCCACCTTGGCCCCGCAGGCGAGGTTCACGATCCGCGGCACGATCCGGTCGGTGTAGAACCCCATCTCGACCTCCGTGTCTCGCTCTCAGCATGGCACCGCGGGGCCCCGGATGCCCGCCGCCGCCGCGCGTCCCGCACAATCGTGGATTCGACACGATCTCGAGGGGACGGCAGTACGTGAACAGGGTGGGGGACGGAAGGACGCGCCGTACGGCGGCGGTCGCGCTCGGCGTGGCGGCGGTGCTGGCGGGCGCCGCGGCATGCGGCGGCGCGGGCGGCCAGGCGAACAAGGACGGCAAGGACGGCAAGGCGCCGACCTCCGCGAGCCCGAGCGCGAGCGCTTCCTCGGGCGGTCCCGCGGGGCCGAGCGTCGAGCGGCTCAAGGCGATGGCGCTCGCCGCGGGCGAGAAGGCGGGGCGGTTCGAGGCCGAGGAACCGATCCTGGACGAGCCGATGAGCGACCTCTACGACGTCGAGCCCGCGGTGTGCGGGCCGCTGACCAGCCTTCACAAGGCCGGCCACACGGCCCAGGCGTACGCCAAGACCGGGGTGCCCGGTGAGTGGCAGGCGGTCGATACCGAGATCCTGCTCCGCTCCTACAAGGACGGCGGCGCGGCCTCGGCGATGAAGAGCCTGGCCGAGGCGGGCCGGCAGTGCGCGGGTGGATACACCGAGGAGCGCCTGGCCGTGTCGGCGAAGGTCCTCACGGTGGAGCCGGTCAAGGCTCCCGCGCTCGGCGACGAGGCGCTCGCCTTCCGCATCGTGACGCAGGACGTGAAGGACAAGGAGATCAAGCTCTACGACTACCTGACGGTGATCCGCTCCGGATCGGTGACCCTCTCCTTCCGGTCGGACGTCATCGACACGAAGGACTTCGGCGGGGTGCCGGATGAAGTGGTGACGGCCCAGTGGGAGAAGTTCTCGAAGGCCGGGGGCGCGGGCTCGTAGCGGCCACCGGATCGGCGCGTGGGTGGAGATACACGGCACGGAGGTCGACACCACCGGGTGACAACCAAGGGTTGACAGTCATTTGACTGTCAACCTACGGTTGCATCCATGACGAACCCTTCGGTGGAACCCGTTCGCATGACCAATCCGGTACGCCTCGACGACCTGATCGAGGCCGTCAAGAAGGTCCACACGGACACCCTGGAGCAGCTCAGCGACGCCGTCGTCGCCGCCGAGCACCTCGGTGACGTGGCCGATCACCTCATCGGTCACTTCGTCGACCAGGCCCGCCGCTCCGGGGCCTCCTGGACCGACATCGGCCGCAGCATGGGCGTCACCCGCCAGGCCGCCCAGAAGCGCTTCGTCCCCAAGCCCGACAAGGAGGGCGACGGCGGCCTCGACCCGAACGCGGGCTTCGGCCGGTTCACCCCCCGCGCCCGCAACGTCGTCATGACGGCCCAGAACGAGGCCCGCGCCGCCGGCGGCGTCGAGATCCGCACCGAGCACCTGGTCCTGGGCCTGCTGGCCGAGCCCGAGGGGCTCGCGTCCTTCGCCCTGCGTGCCCAGGGCATCGCGGCGGATGACGTACGCGCCGCCGTGACGGCCGTACTGCCCCCGGCCCAGGCGGAGGTCCCCGAGCTCATCCCGTTCGACGCGTCCGCGAAGAAGGCGCTGGAGCTCACCTTCCGGGAGGCCCTGCGGCTGGGTCACTCGTACGTCGGCACCGAGCACGTCCTGCTCGCGCTCCTGGAGCAGGAGAACGGCGAGGGCCTGCTCAGCGGCCTCGGCGTGGACAAGGACGCCGTCGAGTCGACCGTCAGCGAAGCCTTGGCATCCGTACTCGGCGGCGCCCCGGACGGGCAGTAGAGGCGGCCGCGTCCTCCGTCAGCTCGTACCTCTTCACGTACGCGCCGAGGAAGGCCTGCAGCGTGGCGACCGCCGGGATCGCGATGAGCGCCCCCACCGCGCCCAGCAGGGCGGTGCCGGCGATGACCGATCCGAAGGCCACCGCCGGATGGATGTCCACGGTCTTCGAGGTCAGCTTCGGCTGGAGGACGTAGTTCTCGAACTGCTGGTAGATCACCACGAATCCCAGGACGTACAGCGCGTACCAGGGGTTGACGGTGAAGGCGATCAGCATCGGCAGCGCGCCCGCGAGATAGGTGCCGATGGTGGGGATGAACTGGGAGACCAGCCCCACCCACACGGCGAGCGCGGGCGCGTACGGCACCCCGAGGAACACGAGCACGACGTAGTGCGCGACACCGGAGATCAGCGCCATCAGCCCGCGCGAGTAGAGGTAGCCGCCGGTCTTGGCGACGGCGATCTCCCAGGCGCGCAGCACCTCGGACTGCTTCGCGGGCGGCAGTACGGAACACAGCGCGTGCCGTAGCCGGGGTCCGTCGGCGGCGAAGTAGAAGGAGAACAGCCCGATCGTCAGCAGCTTGAACAGTCCGCCGAGCACGGTGGCGGACACGTCGAGCACGCCGGTCGCGCTGTTCTGCACGTACTTGCGCAGCCAGTCGGAGCGCAGCAGGCTCTCCTGGATCTCCAGCCGGGAGAACTCGGTGCGGAAGGTGGAGTTGATCGAGTCGATCACCGAGTCGAGGTAGCGCGGGAAGCCCTCCACCATCTCGATGATCTGCCCGGCGAGCATCGAGCCGAGCAGCGTGAGGAATCCCGCGGTCGCGACGAGCACCCCGAGGAACACCAGGAAGGTGGCGAACCCGCGGCGCATGCCGCGGGCCGCCATCCGGGACACGGCGGGTTCGATCGCGAGCGCGAGGAAGAACGCGATCAGGATGTTGACGAGCAGCCCGATCAGCTGGTGGAAGGCCCAACTGCCGAGCTGGAAACAGGCGACGAGGGCCAGTACGAGGACCACCGCGCGCGGCAGCCAACGCGGCATCCGCGTGTCGCCTCCGGCGGGGGTGGCAGCGGCCGGCGGACTCCCGGTGCCGCCGGGCCCACCCTGCGGGCCGACACCGGCCGGGTCCTCGACGCCACCGGGGCTCCCGGCCCCGCCGGGCCCACGCTGAGGCCCTACGCGGACCGGGCCGTCGCCGCCGGGGCTCGGGGACCCCGTGGAGGGGGTGGCGCCGGCCGGATCGGGATCCGGACCCGTCGATCGTCCGCCCGGCGGCGCGTCCCGGGCATCGGTGGTCGGGTCGGTCGTCGTCTCATCACTGGCTGCCACGCCGCCAAGTCTGTCCCACCGGCGCCCCGTACCGCGAAGCGGTGCCCGAGGCCTGCCCGCGGCCACGTGCCCGGGCCCCGGAGCGGCGTCCCGCGCCCGCGCGCCGGGCCCGCGCCCATGCGCCGGGCCGCGCCGACGACGACCGGCACCTGCCGGGTCAGTGGGCAGGGCCCGGCCGCACCCGGCCCGGCGTCACGGCGCAAGCAGTAGCCGGCAGGACCCCGGCCCGCGCGGCGGACAGCGCGGGCGCACCCGGCCGAGTCGCGCCGCGTTACCGCAGCGACGCCGGTACGTCCATCGCCGAACACACCGCGCGCCACACGTCCTTGGTCTCCCAGCCCGCGTCCAGCGCCTGGTGGACGGTGCGCCCGCCCAGCTCCGTCATGACGTGGTCCCGCGCGAAGGAGTCGGCGTAGCCCGCACCGAAGTGCTCCGCCATCCGCTCCCAGAAAATCGTCAACCGCATGCCCCCAGTATCCCGCCCCGGGAGAGTGCACCGCCCGTGTTCGGCCCTCCTCCGCCCCGTAGTGCGTCCTACGTTGCACGCATGCCCGGAGACGAAGCTTCCCCGCTGATCTCGCCGACCTCACTCGCCCGCGCCGAGCAGTTCATCTGGCTCACGGCCCGGGTCCTGGAGCAGCGGCGGTTCGCGTTCCACTTCCTCGGCGGGGACGCCGACGCGGTGGACACCGCACTCGGCTCGTACCTGAACGGTGACGGCGGCTACGGCCACGCGCTCGACCCCGATCTGCGCGGCCCGCTCAGCCAGCCCCTGCACACCGCACACGCGCTGCGGGTGCTGGACGGCCTGGGCCGCTGCGCCGGCCAGCGCATCGAGCGGCTGTGCCGCCACCTGACCCGGGTCTCCACCCCGGACGGCGCGCTTCCGGTGGTCTTCCCGACCCCGCGCGGCTACCCCGCGGCCCCCTACCACCCGATGCACGACGATCCGCCCGGCGAGCTGCTGACCACGGGGCCGGTGGTCGGGGTACTGCACCGCAACCGGGTCTGGCACGCCTGGCTGTTCCGGGCCACGGACTTCTGCTGGGACCGGGTCGAGAGCCTGCGCCAAGCGCATCCGTACGAGGTCCAGGGCGCGGTGGCCTTCCTCGACGGTGCTCCCGACCGGTCCCGCGCGGCGGCGGCCGCCGACCGGCTCGGGCGGCTGGTGCGCGAGCGGCGGCTCGCCGTGCTCGACCCGGGTCGGCGCGAGGAGTACCCGCCCGCGCCCGGCTACGCGCCCGGCGAGCAGCTGTTCCCGCACGATTACGCGCGGCGGCCGGAGTCCCTGGCCCGGAGCTGGTTCACCGACGAGGAGATGCGCCGCTCGCTGGACTTCCTGGCGGCCGAGCAGCAGCCGGACGGGGGGTGGCCGGTGCACCGCAGGGCCTGGGCGCCGGGCAGCTCGCTGGAGCGGCGGCCGATCGCCACCCTGGAGGCCCTGCTCACGCTGCGGGCGTACGGCCGCCTGGCCGCGCCCGGAGCTACCCGCCCAGGGCCCGTACGCCCGCGGTGACGACGACCGCGGCCGCGACGACGAGGAGGAACGGGGCCCGCAGCAGGAGTGCGACCCCGGCGGCGGCGAGCCCGGCGGCCCGCGCGTCGAGGACGAGCTCGTGCCCGGTGCTGAAGGTCTGCTGGGCGGTGAGCGCGGCGAGCAGCGCGACCGGCAGCAGCGCGGAGAGCCGGCGCACCAGGGGCCGCTCCAGGGCCCCGGCGGGGACGAGGAGCCCGGCGAGCTTGACCGCGTAGCAGCCGACGACGGTGACCCCGATGGCGATCCAGACGTTCATGCCGTTCACGAGCGGCGTCCCTTCATCCACAGCACGACGGGCGCGGCCAGGGCCGCGATCAGCACGGGCACCCCGGCGGGCAGCACGGGCAGGAATCCCAGCCCCAGGACGAGCGCGAGGGCGGCGACGGCCCGCTCGGTGGCGGTCTTCAGCATCGGCGCGAGCAGGGCCAGGAACACGGCGGGCCCGGCGGCGTCCAGCCCCCACGCCTCGGTGTCCCCGATGGCCTCGGCGCCGAGCGCGCCGAGCAGGGTGGTGAGGTTCCACAGCACGTAGAGGGTGATGCCGGTGACGGCGAACCCGAGCCGGGCGGACTTTCGGCCGTCCTGGGCGAGTGCGACGGCGGTGGTCTCGTCGATCACCCAGTGCGCGGCGAAGGGCCGTACGGCCCGGGGCAGCGCGAGCAGCTGCGAGAGGCGCAGCCCGTAGAAGGCGTTCCGGGTCCCGAGGAAGAAGGCCCCGGCGGCGGCGGTGAACGGGTTCCCGCCCGCGGCCAGTGCTCCGACCAGCGCGAACTGGGAGGCCCCGGTGAAGACGAGCAGGCTCAGCGCGCAGGCCTGGAGGGTGCTGATCCCGGCCCCGGCGGCGGTCACCCCGAAGGCGAACCCGGAGAGCCCGACGGCCACCCCGACCCCGAGCGAGTCCCTGATGACGGCCGCGCGCGGCCGCCGCCCGTCGGGCGCTGGTGTTTCTCGTGTCTCCGGCTCCGTGACCGTCCGCTGCTTTCCCACGCCCCGAAACTATGCGGGGCCCGGTCGGGCCGTCTTGTACGTTCTTGCGCGCGCGGGGGGTCGGTTCCGCCGGGGCACGGGGTCGCCGAGCAGCCCGGCCGGCTCGGCCCGTTCCCGGCGGTAGGCCCCCGGTGGGACCCCCACGATCCGGGTGAAGTGCCTGTTCAGGTGTGGCTGGTCGGTGAAGCCGACCGCGACGGCCGCATCCGCCGGCGGGGTGCCCGTGTCGAGGAGCCGGCGGGCCCGGCGGACCCGGGCGTCGGTGAGCCAGGTGTGCGGCGGCATCCCGTACCGCTCTCGGAAGGCCCGCAGGAGGGCGAACGGGCTCGTGCCCAGTTCCGCCGCGAGCTGCTCGAGCGACGGCGGATCGGCCATCCGCTCCTCCAGCACGGCACGGGCCGCGGCCGCGTCGGCGCCTCCCGCGCCGCGGACCGTACGGGCGGGCAGCGGTCCGGCGTGCCGGGTCAGCATCCGGGCCACCACGCCGCGCAGCAGGGTGTCGGCGGCCAGCGCGTTCCCGGCCTCGGCCGCCCGGTGCACCTCGGTGATCGCCCGCGCGCCCTGCTCGTCGGCGACCATGTCGGCGGTGAAGCCGGGGGTCCCGCGCAGGCTGCCGATCTCGGCGGCGACCTCGGTGATCAGCTCGCGGGAGGGGTAGAGGGTGGCGTACGCCCAGCCTTCGGGCACCCCCGCGCGCGCGGTGTGCGGCACCTCGGGATTGATCAGGACGACGCTGCCCGGCCCGGCGCGCACGACGCCGCCCGGGAGGCCGATCTCCTCGATGCCGCCGGTGACGGCCGCGATGACGTACCCGTCGTGCGCGTGGCGCGGGAAGGTGTGGCGTACGTAGTGGGCGCGCAGCAGGTCCAGCCCGGGCAGCTCCGGGTACCGCCAGTGCCTGGCCCACTCCCGGCGCCCCTCGTCCGTCCCCATCTCCCCATTCTGCGCCCCGTCGCCGACCCTCGTTTGCCCAGGTCCGGCCCGTTGTCAGTGGCGGGGTGCACGATGGGGGCATGGCCGGCTCCGCGCTCGATTCGTTCTCCCCCGCGACCCGTTCCTGGTTCACGGGGGCCTTCGTCACGCCCACCTCCGCCCAGGAGGGCGCCTGGCGGGCCATCTCGGAGGGTTCGGACGTGCTCGTCGTCGCGCCCACCGGCTCCGGCAAGACCCTGGCCGCCTTCCTGGCGGCCCTGGACCAGCTCGCCTCGACCCCGCCGCCCGCGGAGCCGAGGAAGCGCTGCCGCGTCCTGTACGTGTCCCCGCTGAAGGCCCTGGCCGTGGACGTGGAGCGGAATCTGCGCAGTCCGCTGACCGGGATCCGCCAGGAGTCGGTACGCCTCGGCCTGCCCGAGCCGGAGATCCGGGTCGGGATCCGCTCCGGCGACACCCCGCCCGCCGAGCGCCGGGCACTGGCGACCCGCCCGCCGGACATCCTGATCACCACGCCCGAGTCGCTGTTCCTGATGCTGACCTCGGCGGCGCGCGAGGCCCTCGCCGGGATCGAGACGGTGATCCTGGACGAGGTCCACGCCGTCGCCGGGACGAAGCGCGGGGCGCACCTCGCGCTCTCCCTGGAGCGGCTCGACGAGCTGCTGCCGCGTCCGGCCCGCCGGATCGGGCTGTCAGCGACGGTCCGGCCGGTGGACGAGGTGGCCCGGTACCTCGCGCCGCGCGGCAAGGTCGGGATCGTCCAGCCGCCGTCCACCAAGGAGTTCGACCTGTCGGTGGTCGTTCCGGTGCAGGACATGGGCGAGTTGGGCGGCTCTCCCGCGAGTGAGGGCAAGGAGGGTGGGGACAAGCCGTCGATCTGGCCGCATGTGGAGGAGCGCATCGCGGACCTTGTGCAGGCGCACCGGTCGACGATCGTGTTCGCGAACTCCCGCCGCCTCGCCGAGCGGCTGTGCAACCGGCTCAACGAGATCGCGTACGAGCGCGCCGTGGGCGAGCGCCTTCCCGAGGGGCGGCCCCCGGCCGAGATCATGGCGCAGTCGGGCGCCGCGCAGGGCGCGCCGCCGCTGCTGGCCCGGGCGCACCACGGCTCGGTGTCCAAGGAGCAGCGGGCGCTGGTGGAGGAGGACCTCAAGGCGGGCCGGCTGCCCGCCGTCGTCGCCACCTCCAGTCTCGAGCTGGGCATCGACATGGGCGCGGTGGACCTGGTGGTGCAGGTGGAGTCCCCGCCGTCGGTGGCCTCCGGGCTCCAGCGGGTGGGCCGGGCCGGGCACCAGGTGGGCGCGGTCTCCACCGGCGTCGTCTTCCCCAAGTACCGGGGCGATCTCGTCCAGGCTGCCGTGGTCACCGAGCGGATGCGTACCGGCTCGATCGAATCCCTGCGCATCCCTTCCAATCCGCTCGACGTCCTCGCCCAGCAGTTGGTCGCGATGACCGCGATGGACACCTGGCAGCTGGACGACCTGCTCGCCCTGGTGCGCCGGGCCGCTCCCTTCGCGGCGCTGCCGGAATCGGCGTTCACGGCCGTGTTGGACATGCTGGCGGGCCGCTATCCGTCGGACGCTTTCGCCGAGCTCAGACCCCGCGTGGTGTGGGACCGGGTCGCGGGGACGATCACCGGCCGGCCGGGGGCCCAGCGCCTCGCGGTCACGTCCGGCGGCACCATCCCGGACCGGGGGCTCTTCGGGGTCTTCCTCGCGGGCTCGGACCCGAAGAAGGGCGGCGGCCGGGTCGGCGAGCTCGATGAGGAGATGGTGTACGAGTCCCGCGTCGGGGACGTCTTCACCCTGGGCACCACCTCCTGGCGGATCGAGGACATCACCCGTGACCGGGTCCTGGTCACCCCCGCCCCCGGCGTGCCGGGCCGGCTGCCGTTCTGGAAGGGCGACCAGCTGGGCCGCCCGCTCGAACTGGGCCGCGCGGTCGGCGCGTTCCTGCGCGAGCTCGGGGGCCTGACCGACGAGGACGCGAGGCTGCGCCTGCTGGCGGCCGGCCTGGACGCCTGGGCCGCGGAGAACGTGTTGGCGTATCTGACCGAGCAGCGCGAGGCCTGCGGGCACGTGCCGGACGACCGGACCATCGTGGTGGAGCGCTTCCGCGACGAGCTCGGCGACTGGCGGGTCGTCGTCCACTCCCCCTTCGGCGCGCAGGTGCACGCCCCCTGGGCGCTGGCGCTGGGCGCCCGCCTCGCCGAGAAGTACGGCATGGACGCGCAGGTGATGCACGCCGACGACGGCATCGTGCTCCGCCTCCCGGACGCGGACCTGCTGTCGATGGACCTCCTGGATCACGATCCGACGAAGGCGCCCGCCTTCGAGTTCGATGACGAGCAGGCCCCGCTGGGCGCCGCCGACGTCGCCTTCGACCACGGCGAGGTCAACCAGATCGTCACCGACCAGGTGGGCGGTTCCGCCCTGTTCGCCTCCCGCTTCCGTGAGTGCGCGGCGCGCGCCCTGCTGTTGCCGCGCCGCAGTCCCGGCAAGCGCACGCCCTTGTGGCAGCAGCGCCAGCGCGCGTCCCAACTGCTTCAGGTGGCCTCGGAGTTCGGCTCGTTCCCGATCGTGCTGGAAGCCGTACGCGAATGCCTCCAGGACGTTTTCGACGTCCCCGGCCTGACCGAGCTGATGGGTGACATCGAGGCGCGCCGGGTCCGGCTGGTGGAGGTCACCACCCCGGAGCCCTCTCCCTTCGCCCGTTCCCTGCTCTTCGGGTACGTCGCCCAGTTCCTCTACGAGGGAGACTCGCCCCTCGCCGAGCGCAGGGCGGCGGCGCTGTCGCTTGATTCCCGGCTGCTGGCCGAGCTCCTCGGCCAGGCGGAGCTGCGCGAGCTGCTCGACGAACAGGTGCTGGAGGAGCTGGAGCGGGAGCTCCAGTGGCTCACCGAGGAGCGGCGGGCCAAGGACGCCGAGTCGGTGGCCGACCTGCTGCGGTTGCTGGGCCCGCTGACGGACGTCGAGCTGGCCGAGCGCGGCGCGGATCCGGGCTGGGCCCCGGGCCTGGCCTCGGCCCGCCGCGCGATCCGGGTCCGGATCGGCGGCGCCGACCACTGGGCGGCCATCGAGGACGCGGGCCGACTGCGGGACGCGTTGGGCACGGCGCTGCCGGTGGGCGTCCCGGAGGCCTTCACCGAGCCGGTCAAGGATCCGCTGGGCGACCTCCTGGCGCGGTACGCGCGCACCCACGGCCCGTTCACCACGGCCGCCGTCGCCGCCCGCTTCGGCCTGGGCCCGGCGGTGACCGAGGGCGCCCTGAACCGGCTCGCGGCCGCCGGCCGGGTGGTGCAGGGCGAGTTCCATCCGGCGGGCATCGGCCAGGAGTGGTGCGATGCGACGGTGCTGCGCAGGCTGCGGCGCCGCTCGCTGGCCGCGCTGCGGCAGGAGGTGGAGCCCGTCCCGCCGACCTCGCTGGCCACTTTCCTTCCGCAGTGGCAGCACCTGGGCGGAGCCCTGCGCGGCATCGACGGCCTGGCCCGGGCGGTCGAGCAGCTCCAGGGCGCCCCGGTTCCGGCGTCCGCACTGGAGCGCCTGATCCTCCCGTCGCGGGTGGCCGGGTACTCGCCGGGCCTGCTGGACGAGTTGACCACCACCGGCGAGGTGGTCTGGGCGGGCGCCGGGGCCCTCCCCGGCAAGGACGGCTGGATCTCGCTCTACCTGGCGGACGCGGCCCCGATGCTCCTGCCGCCGCCGCACCCGCTGGAGTTGGGCCCCCTGCACCAGGCGGTTCTGGACGCCCTGGCCGGCGGGTACGGGCTGTTCTTCCGTCAGCTCACGCAGGCCGTCCGCGCCGGCCATCCCGAGGCCTCGGACCTGGAGCTCTCCTCGGCCGTCTGGGACCTGGCCTGGTCGGGCCGGCTCACCAACGACACCCTGGCCCCGCTGCGTTCCCTGCTGGGCTCGGGTCGCACCGCGGGCTCGACCGCCCACCGAGCGCGGCGGACGGTGCCCCGCGGCCGGTACGGCACGCTGAGCGCGACGGTGTCCCGTACGGGCCCGCCCACGGTCTCGGGCCGCTGGTCACTGCTGCCGTCCCACGCTCCCGACCCCACGCACCGCGCCCACGCCCTGGCCCGTACCCTGCTGGACCGCCACGGGGTGGTGACCCGGGGCGCGGTGGCGGCGGAAGGCGTCGAAGGGGGCTTCAGCGCGGTCTACCGCATCCTGTCGGCCTTCGAGGACAGCGGGCAGGCCCGGCGGGGCTATGTGGTCGAGGGGCTGGGCGCGGCCCAGTTCGCGATGGACGGCGCGGTGGACCGGCTCCGGGCCGCCGAGCGCACCCCGCCCCCGCTGGCGGCGGTGGTCCTGGCCGCGGCCGACCCGGCGAACGCGTACGGTGCGGCGCTGCCCTGGCCGGAGCCGCCGGCCGGGGCCACGCACAAGCCGGGTCGCAAGGCGGGCTCCCTGGTGGTCCTGGTCGACGGCGAGCTGACCCTGTATCTGGAGCGCGGCGGCAAGACCCTCCTGGCCTGGCCGGAGGCTGCCGATCCCCGCCTGGCGGCGGCCGTGGCGGCCCTCGCCGCGGCCTCCCGCGCGGGCACCCTCCCGGCGCTCACGGTCGAGCGGATCAACGCGGCGGCGTCGCTGACGTCACCGCTCGGCCCCGCTCTGGAGTCGGCCGGTTTCCACGCCACCCCGAGGGGCCTGCGCCTGCGCTCATGACGGGTTGCGACTGCGCCGAACGGGTACCGACTGTTCCGCGCATGTCCTGGGCATGTCACAGGACCGTCGTCGACCGCCTCTGAGCTGGAACACGCGCTTACTCATCCCTTATCAAGATCCTCACACGCATCGGATCGGCGATGCACCGTCATGGGGGAGAAGAAGAGTGAGCAGCATCGGCATGCGCAGGACCACCCTTGCCACGGTCGGCCTGGCGGTCGTCGGCACCATGGTCCTGACCGGCTGCAAGAACGGCAACGAGGACCCGGCCCCGGCCCAGCCGACCGCGTCCGCCACGGGCAGCCCCAGTGCCCCGGCGAGCCCCTCGGCCGCCGGCAGCGAGGCTCCCGCCGGAGCGCCCGGCATGGCGAAGTCCGGCCAGACCTTCAAGATCGGCGAGAGCGCGCAGATCCCGTTCGAGTACACCAAGGACACGAAGGGCGAGATCGCGCTCACCGTCATCGCGATCGAGCAGGGCAACCCCGCCGACCTGGACCCGCTGAAGCTCGGCGACAAGGTGAACGGCAAGGTCCCGTACTACATCCGGTACACGATCAAGAACATCGGCACCACCGACCTGTCGTACTCCTCGGTCGGCCACATCAAGGGCCTGCTCGGGGACGGCACCGAGGCCCAAGGCCTGTCGATCATCGGCAAGTTCGAGAAGTGCCCGCACGAGTCGCTGCCGAAGGGGTTCATCAACGGCCAGACGCAGACCGGTTGCGCGGTGGCCCTCGCCCCGTCGGCTCAGACGAAGGTCGCCGCGGCCGAGTACTGGGGCAACCCGTACAACATCTCGACCAACTCCAAGGGCCTCGTCTGGAAGTGACGTTCCCACCACGGAGCCCCTGCGAAGCCCGCCCGTCGCAGGGGCTCCCGCCTTTCCGTCAGCGCATCACCTTGACGCCGAAGCGGGCGCCGCCGAGCGCGAACTGGATCGCGCTGTGCATGTGGGAGTACATCTCCATGCCGCGCGAGCAGACGAGCGGACCGAGGTCGAGGACGTCCTGCCAGCCGTAGGACCGCAGCAGGGCGGTGACCTCCGCCTTGGCGTCGTCGTGGTCGCCCGCGACGAACATCGTGTGGTCGCCGCCGGCCACGGCCTTCGGGTTGACGGCCGTCTCCTGCTCCTGCGTGACGCACGCCTTCACCACCTTGGCCTGCGGGAGGGCGCGTTGGATCCGCTCCCCCAGACTGTCGTGGTCCACCGGGTCCAGAGCGGGCATCACCCCCCAGGGGGTGGGCCATGGGTGGGCCTGCTCGGGGTTGTAGACGAACGGAACGGCGTAGTCCATCAGGGTCTTGCCGGCCAGGTGCTCACCGATCCCGCTGAGCACGCGCACGGCGTTGGCACCGTCGATCCCGTTGATGACGAAGTCCGCCGCCGCCGCGGCCTCGTCGAAGTTCCTGAGCTTGATGCCCGGATAGTCGGCGGCCCACTGCCCGAAGGGATCGATGCCCATGAAGTCGGGTTCGGTGCGGCCGAGGGTGACCTGGGAGTCCCGGGTGCCGACGTACACCTCGTGACCGAGTTCCAGCAGGCGGGCCGCGTGCGCGCGACCTCCGCCGCCGGTGCCGAGGACTGCGACCTTCATGCCGATGCTCCGCTCTTGTCGGACTCGCACAGGAACCACTCATTGCCCCAGGGGTCTTCGAAGACCGCGACCTTGACCGGCCCGGTCTGCCGCGCGGGAGCGGCGACCTTGCCGCCCTGCCGCTCGACCTCCGCGAGGGTGGCCTCGATGTCCTCGGTCCCCAGGAACGGGACCGCCTTCCCGGTCTTCCAGAACTTCGACAGATCACCGGACTGCGGGTTCCCCTCCCACATCAGCCCGACCTGGCTGCCGCCCTCACCGGTCCCCATGATCGGGTAACCCGGAATGTCCACTTCCACGGTCCAACCGAAGGTCTGGGTGTAGAAGCGCCGGGCTTCGTCGTGCGCGTCCTGCGGGACGGTGACGTCCACCAGGTTCAGCGGGTGTGCGCTGGCCATGCTCTCTCCTCGTTTCGCGACCCCCCTGGCGACATCTCCACCATAACATCAGTACGGACGTCCGTACCAATAATCTTGTGCGAGGCTGATCCCATGCACGCAGAGACTCACGAGGAAGCCACCCCCCGGCGACGGACGCGCAGGCACGACCCGAACCGACGCGAGCGGATCGCCCAGGTGGCCGAGGAGCTGATCGCCGAGCGCGGCCTGGAGGGCCTGACCCACCGCGCCGTCGCCGAGCGGGCGGACGTGTCGCTCAGCTCGACCACGTACCACTTCGCCGACCGTGAGGCGCTCATCCGCGCCGCCCTCGAGCGGGCCGCCGATCGCTTCGCCGCCTTCGTGCGCCAGTGGGCCTCCGACCACACCGGCGCCACCCCCGAAGCGGTCGCCGAGGCACTGGCCGACAGCGTCATGGCCTGCCTCGGCGAGGGCCGCACGGCCGCGGTCGTCGAGTACGAGCTCCACGTGGCCGCCCTGCGCCGCCCCGAGCTGCGCGAGGCCGCCAGCCTGTCGGCCCAGACCAGCATCGAGGCCATGACCCCGCTCCTCGGCCCGGTCGTCGCCGCGACGATCCCGCCCCTGATGACCGGCCTCTGCCTGCACGCGATGACGGCCCCCGTCCCCCCGACCCGCGAAGAAGTCCTGACGATCCTCACCCACGCCCTCCGCCCGGCACTCTGACCCGCCCCGCGGGTTCCGACGGGGACGGGGGTGTGCCGGGGCGTCCCCGCAGGGCGCCGAACTGGGCCGCCCTCGGCCCTCCGACCCCTGGAACCGTTCGGCGCCCGAGGAGACGCCCCGTCGCGGCCCCGGCCCCGGCGGAACCAGCCGAGTCCGGCTCAGCCGGTGCGGCCGGGTGGGCAGGCGCGCCTCAAAAACCGGGGCTCCGCCCCGAACCCCGCGCCTCAAACGCCGGCGGGGCTGGGTTTTGCGCGGGCGCACCTCAAAGCCCCGGGGCTCCGCCCCGGCAGGGCCAAAGGGGCTCGGTGGTGCCGGGGCGGGGCCTGAGACGCGCTGCGGCGCCCAACCACCCCCACAGGCTCCACCCGACGCAGCCGCCGCACCCCACCCCCGGCCCGGCACATACACCGGCCACGAGCACACCAGAGCCGCGCACCGCAGGGCCACAAGCACACCAGAGCCGCGCACCGCAGGGCCACGAGCACACCAGAGCCGCACATCAGGGCCACGCGCACACCAGGCCCGCAGACCCGGCACGCACCCCCCACCGCAGCCCGCCGTCACCGCGCCCGACGCACAATGAGGGCATGCCCGAAGGAGACAGCATCCGCCGTGCGGCGACCCGCCTGCACGCGGCCCTCGCCGGCAAGCCCCTCACCCGCAGCGACCTGCGGGTCCCCCGCTTCGCCACCGCCGACCTCACCGGCCGCGTCACCCTCGACGTCACGCCCCGCGGCAAGCACCTCCTCGCCCGCTTCGAGGGCGGCCTCACCCTGCACAGCCACCTCCGCATGGACGGCGCCTGGTACGTGTTCCCCGCGGGAGCGACCTGGCACGGCGGCCCCGCCCACGAGATCCGGGCGATCCTCGCCGCCGCCGACCACACCGCCGTCGGCTACCGCCTCCCCGTCCTGGAACTGATCCGCACCGCCGACGAGGACCGCGCCGTCGGCCACCTGGGCCCCGACCTCCTCGGCCCGGACTGGGACCCCGACCTCGCCGCCGGCAATCTCCTCTCCGACCCCGGCCGCCCCCTCGGCGAGGCGCTCCTGGACCAGCGCAACCTGGCCGGGATCGGCAACATCTACAAGGCCGAGCTCTGCTTCCTCGCCCAGGTCACCCCCTGGACCCCGGTCGGCGAGCTCCCCGATCCGCAGACCACACTGCCCCGGCTGACCGCCGCCGCCCACCGGCTGCTCGCCGCCAACGTCGGCGACACGCACCGGCGCCGCAACACCACCGGCAGCCACCGCCCGGGCCAGGACCTGTTCGTGTACGGACGCACGCACGCCCCCTGCCTGCGCTGCGGCACGCCCGTCCGCGAGGCCCCGCAGGACGGCCGTCCCACGTACTGGTGCCCGCGCTGCCAATCGGGCCCGACCGCCTAGTTGACGCACCGTCAGATCCGCTCGTACGGTCCCGACATGCCCACACCCACAGCCTCGTACGACCTCACCGGCCGCACCGCCCTGGTCACCGGCGCCGCCAGCGGCATAGGCCGGGCCACCGCCGTCCTCCTCGCCGAAGCGGGCGCGCACGTGCACTGCGCGGACCGCGACGAACAGGGCCTCGCCGAAACGGCCGCCCTCATCGTCAAGGGCGGCGGCGCCGCCACCGTCCACCCCCTCGACGTCACCGACCGGGCCGCCCTCCGTGCTGCCGTCACCGCGGCCGGCCCGCTCGACGTGACCGCCGCGATCGCCGGGATCATGCACAGCAGCAGCGTCCTGGAGACCACCGACGAGGACCTCGACCGGGTCCTGGACATCAACTTCAAGGGGGTCCTGCGCACCTGTCAGGAGGCCGCCCGCGCCATGATCGCGGCGGGCCGGCCCGGCTCCATCGTCACGATGGCCTCCGGCGCCGTGGACGCAGCCCAGCCCGGTCTGCTCTGCTACAGCGCCGCCAAGGCGGCCGTGGTCCAGCTGACCAAGACACTCGCCACCGAGGCGGGCCCGCACGGCATCCGGGTCAACGCGGTCGCGCCCGGCTGGATCCGCACCCCGATGACCGGCCGGCACAGCCCCGAGGTGCAGGAACAGACGGAGGCGATGATGGTCCGCATGTCCCCGCTGCGCCGGGTCGGGGAGCCCGAGGACATCGCTCAGGCCGTGCTCTACCTGGCCTCGGACGCCTCGTCGTTCATGACGGGTCAGATCCTTCGCCCGAACGGCGGAGTGTCGATGCCCTGGTAACGGCCTCGACGGACCCACCGGCCGATGCGACAGGCCCACGGGCCGATTGGGCAGACCCACCGGCCACCCCCCGCCGAGCCCTCCGCACCGGGCGCGGCACACAGTGCACCGGCAGCAGCCCCAGTCCCCAGCCGCCCACGGCCACCGCACCCTCCACGGGCCCGGCCTGCGCCGGTTCGAGCACCAGCCGCAGTACGGCCCACCACCACAGCACCCCCGCCGCGAGGGCCAACGCCACGGGAATGCGCAGTAACCGCCGCACGGCTACCTCCCTGAGGGCCTGGACCCGGACGGCCCCATCCTCCCGCACCCCCCGCGACCCCGCACCCAGAACGGCCGGGAGCCCCGGCCGGTGCCTGACGCACCGGCCGGGGCTCCGGCCACACTCACACACTGACGTGCACGCTCACGCGGCTACGACATTCACCGCTTCCGCAGGCGCCTTGATGGTCACCCGCTCCGGTCCACCCGTGACCGAAGCCATGGAGACCGAATTGAGCATCGGGCGTACCGGCACACTCACCGGTTCGCTTGCCGCGGCCGACTGTGCCAGCTCGGCCAGCGACAGTTCATCGCTGACTTCGCGCATCAGCTCGGACATCCGTACGTCCAACGCGTCGCAGATCGCGGAGAGCAGCTCGGAGGATGCCTCCTTCTGCCCCCGCTCCACCTCGGAGAGATAGCCGAGCGAAACTCGGGCCGACGAGGAGACTTCGCGCAGAGTACGGCCCTGGCGCTGGCGCTGCCGACGCAGCACGTCACCCAGCAGGCGACGGAGCAGAATCATCGGTGGCTCCCTCCTCTGACCGTGTAGCCGCATCCTTCACGCCCCACCGTACCGCCTCGCGCCGCGGCCGTGCGGGGAGCGATGTCGTGTTCACTCAGGGCTGCAAACATCAAATCCCCCCGTTCTGTTCCGTATCCTGCCTCCGCGCATTCTCACGGAGTTGGCTTGAGAGAAGTTCGAGCACTGTCCGTGCACTCTCCCTACGGATTTCCGCACGGGAGCCGTTCAACCTCAGCCGAGCCGTTTTCCTGCCCACCGGACCGTCCACCGAGACGAAGACGGTGCCCACCGGCTGCCCGTCCTGCGGGTCCGGACCGGCCACCCCGGTGGTCGCGATCCCCCACGAGGAGCCCAGGACCCGCCGCACGCCGGCCGCCATCTCCCCCGCGACCTGCGCGTTCACCGCGCCTTCGGCCGCGAGCAGCTCGGCGTCCACTCCCAGGACCCGGTGCTTGAGTTCGGTGGCGTACGCCGTGACCGAGCCTCGGAACGACCGCGAGGCACCGGGAACGGCCGTGAGCTCCGCGGCCACCATGCCGCCGGTCAGCGACTCGGCCACCGCGAGGGTTTCGTCACTCTCCGCGAGCAGGCGCAACACCTCCGTCGCCACCCCCACGACACCGGCGCCGTCTTCCGCCCCCGCAGAATCCGTCACGTCGAGGCCCGCTCCGCGGCGAGACCCTTGCGGCGCAGGACGACCGCCTGCCGGATGTAGTCCAAACCGGTGAGGACGGTCAGCACCACGGCGAGCGCCATCACCCAGAAGCGCAAGGTCGCCAGCGGCCCGGTCAGCGCGAGCACGTACATGCCCACGGCCGTACCCTGGGCCAGGGTCTTCATCTTGCCGCCCCGGCTGGCCGGAATCACTCCGTAGCGGATCACCCAGAAGCGCAGCAGCGTGATCCCGAGCTCCCGGCCCAGGATCACCCCGGTAACCCACCAGGGCAGGTCGCCCAGCCAGGACAGGCAGATCAGCGCGGACCCCATGATCGCCTTGTCGGCGATCGGGTCGGCGATCTTGCCGAAGTCCGTGACCAGGTTGTACGTCCGGGCCAGATGCCCGTCGAAGATGTCCGTGATCATGGCGACGGCGAACGCGGCCCACGCCCAGGCCCGCCAGGCCGGGTCGTACCCGCCCTCTGCCAGCAGCAGGAACACGAACCCCGGCACCAGCACGAGCCGGATCATCGTCAGGATGTTGGCGATGTTCCACAGGCTGGCCTGATTGACCGCCGCCGCTCCCAGCTTCGCGCCGGGCGCGGGCCGGCGGCCGGTCCCGCCCGCCGCAGATGCCGGGACTCCGGTCATCCGGCCGCCTCCTCAAGATCCGCACCCAGGGGCTCGGCCACCAGGTCCACACCCAGGGTGCCGACCACCTTGGCCGTGACGATACGCCCGGGGACCAGGCCCGTGCTGTCCGTGAAGACGACCTGGCCGTCCGTCTCGGGCGCCTGGTGGGCCGCGCGCCCGTAGGCACCGTCGCCGTCCTCGTCGACCGCCTCGACGGACTCGACGAGTACTTCCAGGGTCTCCCCGATCCGCTCTTCCGCGCGCTGCGAAGTGAGCTCCTCGGCGAGTCGCTGCATGTGCGCGAGGCGCTCGGCGATCGTGTCCTCGTCCAGCTTGCCCTCGTAGCCGACGGCCTCGGTGCCGTCCTCGTCCGAGTAGCCGAAGACGCCGATGGCGTCGAGGCGGGCGTGGGTGAGGAAACGCTCCAGCTCGGCGAAGTCCGACTCCTTCTCGCCGGGGAAACCGACGATGAAGTTGGACCGCACACCGGCCTGCGGGGCCTTGGAGCGGATGGTGTCCAGCAGCTCCAGGAAGCGGTCGGTGTCACCGAAGCGGCGCATGGCGCGCAGCACGTCGGGGGCGGAGTGCTGGAAGGACAGGTCGAAGTACGGCACGACCTTGGGGGTCGAGGTGAGTACGTCGATCAGGCCCGGGCGCATCTCGGCCGGCTGGAGGTAGCTGACGCGGACGCGCTCGATGCCGTCCACCTCGGCGAGCTCGGGCAGCAGGGTCTCCAGCAGGCGGATGTCGCCGAGGTCCTTGCCGTACGAGGTGTTGTTCTCGGAGACCAGCATGATCTCCTTGACGCCCTGCTCGGCGAGCCAGCGGGTCTCGCCCAGCACGTCACTGGGGCGGCGGGAGATGAAGGAGCCGCGGAAGGACGGGATGGCGCAGAAGGAGCAGCGCCGGTCGCAGCCGGAGGCCAGCTTGACCGAGGCCACGGGGCTCTTGTCGAGGCGACGGCGCAGCGGCGCGCGCGGCCCGGAGGCGGGCGCGAGGCCCTCGGGAAGGTCCGCGGGGGAAGCCTCGGGCTCCTGCGCGTGGCCGGGCAGGGCCACCGCGGCGTCCTGGCGCTCCGCCGGGCTGATCGGCAGCAGCTTGCGCCGGTCGCGCGGGGTGTGGGAGGCGTGGATGCCGCCGTTGAGGATGGTCTGGAGGCGGTCGGAGATGTCGGCGTAGTCGTCGAAACCGAGGACTCCGTCGGCCTCGGGGAGCGCTTCGGCGAGTTCCTTGCCGTAGCGCTCGGCCATACAGCCGACGGCGACGACGGCCTGGGTCTTGCCGTGATCCTTGAGATCGTTGGCTTCCAGCAGGGCGTCTACGGAGTCCTTCTTGGCGGCTTCGACGAAGCCGCAGGTGTTGACGACGGCTACGTCCGCATCGGCGGCGTCCTCGACGAGCTCCCAGCCATCCGCCGCCAAGCGGCCTGCGAGCTCCTCCGAGTCCACCTCGTTACGGGCGCAGCCAAGAGTGACAAGGGCGACGGTACGGCGTTCGGGCATGGACTCAAGACTACTTCGTCCCGACGCCGGCCCCGGCCCCAAGTCCCCTTACATCAAGATCCCCGGGGTGCGGAAGAGCACCCCGGGGATCCGGATTCGAGCATTCCGCCCTAGGGCCGCCCAGTCTCAGCCCGCCTGGGGCTGATTCTGGAGCGGGTCTGCCTTGGTGTATGTGAGACGTTCCACCTGTCCCGGCTGGAAGTCGTCCTTGATCTCCTTGCCGTTCACGAACAGCTTCACGGCCCCGGCGTCGCCGAGCACGAGGTCGACGGACTCCTTGTCCGTGAAGGTCTTGGACTCGCCCTGGGTGAGGGTGCCGTCGAAGAGCAGCCGGCCGCTGTGGTCCTTCGCGGAGATCCAGCTCTCGCCCGTTTCGGCCGTCAGGACGACCGTGACGAGATCCTTGGGCGCCGCGGCGATGGCGCTGTCCGAAGGCTCCGGCTTGGGCGCCTGGGGGGTCTGCTGGGGCTGCGCGGCGGGCTTTCCGCCGCTCTGCTTGGGTGCGGGCTTCGGCGCGGCGGAACCTTCCGCCACCGGCCGCTTCCCCTTCTCGTCGCCACCGCTGAAGGCGGTGAAGCCGACGAAGCCGATCACGGCGACGATGGCGGCGACCATGGCGGCGGTCCAGTTGGGCCGCTGCCGCTCGGGGCGGATCCGCTCGGCTTCGAACATCGGCGCGGCGGGGGTGGGTGCCGGCCGGCCGCCGTGGGCCGCGTCGTAGCTCTCGATCAGGGGTGCCGGATCGAGGTGCACGGCGCGGGCGAGCGTACGGATGTGACCGCGGGCGTAGACGTCGCCGCCGCACCGCGTGAAGTCGTCCTCTTCGATCGCGTGCACGATCGGGATGCGCACGCGGGTGGTGGAACTGACCTCGTCGACTGTGAGCCCGGCGGCGATCCGGGCCTTCTTGAGGGCCGTCCCGATGGACGGTTCTTCGACGGAACGTTCGACGATGCGGTCCTCGGACCGGTCGTCGGTCGAAGGCCGCTCTTCTTCGGGGGAGTTGGAGTTGCCGATGGACACGAGGGCGCCTTTCGAGCGTGTAGCCACCTGCTGGATGTCCAGTCTAGGGGGGTGACGAAAGGGTGGAGCAACCGGAGGGTGCACTTCCTACGCCATCCGAATGGCGAGGGAAGTTCCCCTCCGTTCAACTGGACGCGGGCCCAACGGAAACGGTTGCCCGGCGTTTCCTTACGGTCCGGTCTCGCCGCGGATGACGGCGAGCACGGCGTCCAGATCGTCCGCCTTCAGCAGGACGTCGCGCGCCTTCGACCCCTCGCTCGGGCCGACGATTCCGCGCGACTCCATCAGGTCCATGAGCCGACCGGCCTTGGCGAAGCCCACCCGCAGCTTGCGCTGGAGCATCGAGGTGGAACCGAACTGGGTCGAGACCACCAGCTCCGCCGCCTGGCACAGCAGGTCCAGGTCGTCGCCGATGTCCTCGTCGATCTCCTTCTTCTGTTTCTGCCCGACGGTGACGTCGTCCCGGAAGACGGGCGCCATCTGGTCCTTGCAGTGCTGCACGATCCCGGCGATCTCGTCCTCGGTGACGAAGGCGCCCTGCAGGCGGACGGGCTTGTTGGCGCCCATCGGCAGGAACAGCCCGTCGCCCTTGCCGATGAGCTTCTCCGCACCCGGCTGGTCGAGGATGACCCGGCTGTCGGCCAGCGAGGAGGTCGCGAAGGCGAGCCGCGAGGGCACGTTCGCCTTGATCAGACCGGTCACGACGTCCACCGAGGGCCGCTGCGTCGCGAGCACCAGGTGGATGCCGGCCGCGCGGGCCAGCTGGGTGATGCGGACGATCGAGTCCTCGACGTCGCGCGGGGCCACCATCATCAGGTCGGCGAGCTCGTCGACGATCACCAGCAGGTACGGGTAGGGGCTGAGCTCCCGCTCGCTGCCCGGGGGCAGCTTGATCTTGCCGTCCCGGATCGCCTGGTTGAAGTCGTCGATGTGCCGGTAGCCGAAGGCGGCCAGGTCGTCGTAGCGCAGGTCCATCTCGCGTACGACCCACTGCAGCGCCTCGGCGGCCCGCTTGGGGTTGGTGATGATCGGCGTGATGAGGTGCGGGATGCCCTCGTACGCCGTCAGCTCCACCCGCTTGGGGTCGACGAGCACCATCCGCACGTCCTCCGGGGTGGCCCGGACCATGACCGAGGTGATCAGGCAGTTGATGCAGGAGGACTTGCCGGAGCCGGTGGCTCCGGCCACCAGCACGTGCGGCATCTTCGCGAGGTTGGCCATGACGTAGCCGCCCTCGACGTCCTTGCCCAGCGCCACCAGCATCGGGTGGTCGTCCTCGGCCGCGTCCGCGAGGCGCAGTACGTCACCGAGGTTGACCATCTCCCGGTCGGTGTTCGGGATCTCGATGCCGACCGCCGACTTGCCCGGGATCGGGCTGATGATCCGCACGTCCGGCGAGGCCACCGCGTAGGCGATGTTCTTCGCCAGCGCCGTGATCCGCTCGACCTTGACCGCGGGCCCCAGCTCCACCTCGTACCGGGTGACCGTCGGGCCCCGGGTGAAGCCGGTGACCTTCGCGTCGACCTTGAACTCCATGAAGACGTTCGTCAGCGAGGCGACCACCGCGTCGTTCGCGGCACTGCGGGTCTTGCCCGGACCGCCCCGCTCCAGCAGGTCCAGCGACGGCAGGCTGTACGTGATGTCCCCGCGCAGCTGGAGCTGCTCGGCGCGCGGCGGCAGCGGCTGGGTCTCCGGCGGGGGCTTGGTCAGATCGGGCACCGACAGCGTCCCGGAGGCCGCGGCGGTGGTGGCGTGCGGCTGCTCGGCGGCCGGTACGGGGCGCTCCTCGCGGGCGGGCGGCACGGGAGCGGTGATCTCCACACCCTCCCGCTCGACACCGATCCCCTGGGTGAGGTCGGCGACGAGGGGCGAGGGCGGCATCCCGCCGTAGACGACCCCGTCCAGCGCCGCGGCGGCCGCCGCGGCCACGTCCACGGCGTCCATCTCCCGGTCCATGGTCGTCCGGGCCCTGCGCGGGCGCCGGCGCCGGGCCAGTGCCTCCTCCTCGGCGACGTCCGCCGGATCGCCCGATCCCGGGCCGGGGGCGGCGCCGCTGCGGGCCCGCCACTGAGCGGCATCATGCCGGTCCTGTCGGTCGGCCGGGGCACCGTCCTCCTGCTCCCCGTACCCCTCGTCGTACTCGTTCGGGGCGATGACCCCGAGCCTGATCCCGAGCCGGCGCAGCCGCTGCGGGATCGCGTTGACCGGGGTCGCGGTGACCACGAGCAGCCCGAAGACGGTGAGCAGCACCAGCATCGGCACGGCCAGCGGAGCGCCCATGGTGAAGATCAGCGGCTTCGAGGCGCCCCAGCCGATGAGCCCGCCCGCGTTCTGCATCGCGGTGGTGCCCTCGTCGCGGCCGGGAGCTCCGCAGGCGATGTGGACCAGGCCCAGCACCCCGATGACGAGGGCGGAGAGCCCGACGCCGATGCGGCCGTTGGCGTCGGTCTGCTCGGGGTGGCGGATGAAACGTACCGCCATCACGCCGAGCAGGATCGGCACGAGCAGATCCAGTCGTCCGAAGGCACCGGTGACCAGCATGGTGACCAGATCCCCGACGGGACCGCTCAGATTCGACCAGGTCCCGGCGGCGACGATCAACGCGAGCGCGAGCAGCAGCAGCGCGACGCCGTCCTTGCGGTGGGCGGGGTCGAGGTTCCTGGCCCCGTGGCCGATGCCGCGGAAGACCGCGCCGACCGCGTGCGCGCAGCCGAGCCACACGGCGCGCACGAGCCGCACCACACCCCCCGTCGGGGACGGCGCGGGCTTGGCCGCGACCTTCTTGACCGGGGCGCGCTTGGCCGCCGCGGCCTTCTTCGCGGGAGGCTTGCGCGCGGGCGCCGCCTTCTTCGCCGGCGCCGTCGTACGGCCGGTGCGGCCCTTCGCGGTGCCCGCGGTGCTCTGGGAACCCTTGCCGGACGTACTTGAGGCCATGCGCCCGAGGTTACCGGTGCACGCCCCGGTGGACACGCGTGCCCACCCCTTCACCCGTTCGTGTCGCCGGCTCGGCCCCGGCTTTGACGCCCCACCAGACCTGACGCCCCACCAGCCGCCGCTGGAAACCAGGACCTCCGCTGCGCGGAGCCGGTCGCCGGCGAGGCTGGAATTCCAGCCTCGCCAGGGGGCACTCCCCCAGACTCCGTCCGGGGGCACCCCCACCCAGCGGTAGCCGGGGGAGTTCGAGGCGCGGTCGCGAACGGGCCCGCTCGGCTCGGCGCCGGCGAACCGGCTCAGCCCTGCGCGGGCAACACCGCTCCTCCGGTACCGGGCTCCAGCGCGTCCAGGGCCCGCCGCAGTCCGGTGAGTTTGCGCTCCAGGTGCGCCGCGGTCGCCACCACGCCCGCATCGGCCGAATCCTCGCCGAGCTGCTTGGTCAGCGCCTCGGCCTGCTCCTCGACCGCCGCGAGCCGCGCGGAGAGCTCGGCCAGCAGCCCGGCCGTCTCCTTGCTGCCGTCGCCGTTGGAACCGCCGCCCTCCAACTGGAGCCGCAGCAGCGCCGCCTGCTCCCGCAGCTTGCAGTTCTTGGTGTACAACTCCACGAACACCGAGACCTTGGCCCGCAGTACCCACGGGTCGAAGGGCTTGGAGATGTAGTCCACCGCACCGGCCGCGTAGCCGCGGAACGTGTGGTGCGGACCGTGGTTGATCGCGGTGAGGAAGATGATCGGGATGTCCCGGGTCCGCTCCCGCCGCTTGATGTGCGCGGCCGTCTCGAAACCGTCCATCCCGGGCATCTGCACATCCAGCAGGATGACCGCGAAATCGTCCGTCAGCAGCGCCTTGAGCGCTTCCTCCCCGGACGACGCCCGGACCAGTGTCTGATCGAGCGCGGAGAGGATGGCCTCCAACGCCAGCAGATTCTCCGGCCGGTCATCGACCAGGAGGATCTTGGCCTTCTGCACCATGCCCTGTCCTCCTCGCCCCGGCATGGGGCCTCCCCGGCTCCAGGCTCCGGCCTGTGCGCCGGGCCCCGCCCCAGAGGACGGCATCCTTGCGCCGTCCGTCCTTGTGCCGGTCATCGTAGCCCCAGTCCCGAGATCGCCACACCCTGTCACCGAGATGTCACTGTGCACGATGCGGAAACGTGGTGGGAGGGCAGAAGGTTCCCTCTGCGTCTCCCGATCACGCCCGCCCGTTGATCACTTTGCGCGCATGTGCCCCTCCATGACCGACAGTAGGTAATCGGGCTCGACCGGCTTGGTGACATAGTCGGACGCACCGGACTCGATGGCCTTCTCCCGGTCGCCCTTCATCGCCTTCGCGGTGAGCGCGATGATGGGCAGCCCTTCGAACTGCGGCATCTGCCGGATCGCGGCCGTCGTCGCGTATCCGTCCATCTCCGGCATCATGATGTCCATCAGGACCACGGCGACGTCGTCGTGCTGTTCCAGGACCTCGATGCCCTCCCGGCCGTTCTCGGCGTAGAGCACCGCCAGCCCGTGCTGCTCCAGCACGCTCGTCAGCGCGAAGACGTTGCGCACGTCGTCGTCCACGATGAGCACCCGCTCGCCCCGGAAGTCGTACGTCCGCGGCGAGACCGGCAGCGCCTCCTCCACGCCCCACGCGTCGGCCTCCGGCTGGCCCGGCACCTCCACCCGCGGCAGCGGATCGCCCAGGCTCTTGCGGCGCCGACGGAACAGCGCCGAGGAGCCCTGCCCGGCCGGCTCGGCGGCCGGCAGCCCCGGCCGGGCCTGCCGGCCCTGCTGGACCTGCACCGCCGGTACGGTCACGGACGCGGCCGGGGCCTGCGGCAGCGCGGGCCGCGCCGCCCCGTCGACCGCCCTGCGGTACAGCTCGCCGCGGCCGCCGCCGGGAGTGGGCGGCGCGTACCCCTGCGGGGGCAGCTCGCTCGGGTGCAGCGGCAGGTAGAGCGTGAAGGTGGACCCGCGGCCGGGCTCGCTGGCCGCGTGGATCTCCCCGCCGAGCAGCCGGGCGATCTCCCGGCTGATGGACAGCCCCAGGCCGGTGCCGCCGTACTTGCGGCTCGTCGTCCCGTCGGCCTGCTTGAACGCCTCGAAGATCACCAGCATCTTGCTCGCCGCGATCCCGATCCCGGTGTCGGTCACCGAGAAGGCGATCAGGTCCGCGTCCGCCTCGCGCAGCGAACCGGCCTCCAGCAGCTGTTCGCGGATCGCCGTCGGCACGTCGGCGCCGGCCGGCCGGATCACCAGCTCCACCGCCCCGGTGTCGGTGAACTTCACCGCGTTCGACAGCAGGTTGCGCAACACCTGCAACAGCCGCTGCTCGTCGGTGTGCAGGGTCGCCGGCAGTTCCGGGGACACCCGGACCGAGAAGTCCAGCCCCTTCTCCGCCGTCAGCGGCCGGAAGGTCGCCTCCACGTAGTCCACCAGCTGCACGAGCGCGATCCGGGTCGGCGAGACGTCCATCTTCCCGGCCTCGACCTTCGACAGGTCGAGGATGTCGTTGATCAGCTGGAGCAGGTCGGAGCCCGCGCCGTGGATGGTCTCGGCGAACTCCACCTGCTTCGGCGAGAGGTTCTCGTCCGCGTTGTCGGCGAGCAGCTTGGCCAGGATCAGCAGCGAGTTGAGCGGGGTCCGCAGCTCGTGCGACATGTTCGCCAGGAACTCGGACTTGTACCGCATCGACACCGCGAGCTGCTCGGCGCGCTCCTCCAGGACCTGCCGGGCCTCCTCGATCTCGGTGTTCTTCACCTCGATGTCCCGGTTCTGCCGGGCCAGCAGCTCGGCCTTCTCCTCCAGCTCCGCGTTGGCGGCCTGGAGGGCCTTCTGCCGGTTCTCCAGCTCGTCGGAGCGCTCGCGCAGCTGCTCGGTCATCTCCTGGGACTGCTTGAGCAGCATCTCCGTCTTGGAGTTGACGCTGATGGTGTTGACGCTCGTACCGATCATCTCGGCGATCTGGCTGAGGAAGTCCTTCTGGATCTGCGTGAACGGGGTGAAGGACGCCAACTCGATGACGCCGAGCAGCTTCCCCTCGAAGAGCACCGGCAGCACGATCACGTGCGCCGGCGGCGCCTCGCCGAGCCCCGAGGAGATCTTCAGGTAGCCGGGCGGGGTGTTCTCCACCAGGATCGTCCGCTTCTCCTCCGCGACCGTCCCGATCAGCCCCTCCCCCGGCCGGAAGGAGGTGGGCATCTGCCCTCCGGCGTACGCGTAACTCCCGCGCATCCGCAGCTCGTACGAACCGTCCGCGCCGCCCTCCGTCCCGATCTCGGTGGTCCCGCCGGCCGGCAGCGCCAGGAAGAAGGCGCCGTGCTGCGCGGAGACCACCGGGGTCAGCTCGCTCATGATCAGCGAGGCCACGTCGTCGAGTTCCCGGCGGCCCTGCATCAGGGCGGAGATCCGGGCGAGGTTGCCCTTGAGCCAGTCCTGCTCCTTGTTGGCCAAGGTGGTGTCGCGCAGGTTGACGATCATCGTGTTGATGTTGTCCTGGAGGACCTGGATCTCGCCCGCCGCGTCCACGTCCACCTTCAGGCTCAGGTCGCCGCGGGTCACCGCGGTGGCCACGGCCGCGATGGCGCGCACCTGCCGGGTCAGGTTCCCTGCCATCTCGTTCACGGACTCGGTCAGGTCCCGCCAGGTGCCGTCGACGTCCCGTACGCGGGCCTGGCCGCCCAGGATGCCCTCCGTACCCACCTCGCGGGCGACCCGCGTCACCTGGTCGGCGAAGGAGGACAGCTGGTCGACCATCGTGTTGATGGTGGTCTTGAGCTCCAGGATCTCCCCGCGGGCGTCGATGTCGATCTTCTTGGTCATGTCGCCCTTGGCGATGGCGGTCGTGACCATGGCGATCTGCCGCACCTGGCCGGTGAGGTTGGAGGCCATGAAGTTCACCGAGTCGGTGAGGTCCTTCCAGGTCCCCGAGACGCCCGGGACGTGCGCCTGGCCGCCGAGGATGCCCTCGGTACCCACCTCGCGGGCCACGCGCGTGACCTCGTCCGCGAAGGAGGACAGGGTCTTCACCATCGTGTTGACGGTGTCCGCGAGCTGGGCGACCTCGCCGCGCGCCTCGACCGTGACCTTCTTCGTCAGGTCGCCGTTGGCCACCGCCGAGGAGACCTGCGAGATGTTGCGCACCTGGGAGGTCAGGTTGTTGGCCATCAGGTTGACGTTGTCGGTCAGGTCCTTCCAGATGCCGGTCACGCCGCGCACGCGGGCCTGACCGCCCAGGATGCCCTCGGAGCCCACCTCGCGGGCCACCCTCGTCACCTGCTCCGCGAAGGAGGACAGCTGGTCGACCATCGTGTTGACGGTGGTCACCAGCTCCAGGATCTCGCCCTTGGCGTCGACGGTGATCTTCTTCGAGAGGTCGCCCGTGGCGACGGCAGTCGTCACCTCGGCGATGTTGCGCACCTGCGAGGTCAGGTTGTTCGCCATGAAGTTGACGGACTGGGTGAGGTCCTTCCAGGTACCGGAGACCCCCTTGACCTCCGCCTGGCCGCCGAGGATGCCCTCGGTACCCACCTCGCGGGCCACCCTCGTCACCTGCTCCGCGAAGCTCGAGAGCTGGTCCACCATCGTGTTGAGGGTGTTCTTCAGCTCCAGGATCTCGCCGCGCGCGTCCACGTCGATCTTCTGCGACAGGTCACCGCGCGCCACCGCCGTGGCGACCTGCGCGATGTTGCGCACCTGCGAGGTCAGGTTCCCGGCCATGCCGTTCACCGAGTCCGTCAGGTCGCGCCAGACGCCGGCCACACCGGGCACCTGCGCCTGACCGCCGAGTCGGCCCTCCGTACCCACGTCCCGGGCGACCCGCGTCACCTGCTCGGCGAAGGCCGAGAGCTGGTCGACCATCGTGTTGATGGTGTTCTTCAGCTCCAGGATCTCGCCCCGGGCGTCCACGTCGATCTTCTGCGACAGGTCACCGCGTGCCACCGCCGTGGTCACCTGGGCGATCTGCCGCACCTGGGAGGTCAGGTTGCCGGCCATGAAGTTGACGGAGTCGGTGAGCTCCTTCCAGGTGCCGGACACCCCCTCCACCCGGGCCTGGCCGCCGAGCCGGCCCTCCGTGCCCACGTCGCGCGCCATCCGCGTGACCTGGTCGGCGAAGGAGGACAGCTGGTCCACCATCGTGTTCACGGTGTTCTTCAGCTGGAGCATCTCGCCGGAGACGTCCACGGTGACCTTCTGCGACAGGTCGCCGTTGGCCACCGCCGTCGTCACCTGGGCGATGTTGCGGACCTGCCCGGTGAGGTTGCGGAAGGCGGTGTTCACCGAGTCGGTGAGGTCCTTCCACGTACCGGCGGCCCCCGGCACCTGCGCCTGACCGCCCAGCTCGCCCTCGACGCCGACCTCACGGGCCACACGCGTCACTTCCGCACCGAAGGACTGGAGCTGGTCCACCATCGTGTTGACGGTGTTCTTCAACTCCAGCATCTCGCCGGCCACGTTGACCGTGACCTTCTGCGACAGGTCGCCGTTGGCCACGGCGGTCGTCACCGTCGCGATGTCCCGCACCTGCGTGGTGAGGTTGCGGAAGACCGTGTTCACCGAATCGGTGAGGTCCTTCCACGTCCCCGCGGCCCCCGGCACCTGTGCCTGGCCACCGAGTGTTCCCTTGGCCCCGACCTCGCTGGCCACGCGCGTGACCTCGTCCGCGAAGGTCCGCAGGGTCTCCGTCATCTGATTGATCGTTTCGGCCAGCTGCGCGACCTCGCCCCGCGCGCTCACCCGGACCTTCTGCGACAGATCGCCGTTCGCGACCGCCGTCGTCACCTGCGCGATCCCGCGCACCTGGGCCGTCAGATTGCCGGCCATGGTGTTGACGGAGTCGGTCAGGTCCTTCCACACACCCGCGACCCCGGGCACCTTCGCCTGGCCGCCCAGCTCGCCCTCCGTACCCACCTCGCGGGCGACGCGGGTCACCTCGGAGGAGAAGGAGGACAGCTGGTCCACCATCGTGTTGACGGTGTTCTTCAGCTGGAGCATCTCGCCGGCCACGTGCACCGTGACCTTGCGCGACAGATCACCCTTGGCCACAGCCGTCGTGACGAGAGCGATATCACGCACCTGAGCGGTGAGCCGGTACGCCATCGTGTTGACGGAGTCGGTCAGATCCTTCCAGGAACCGGACATTCCGCGCACCTGCGCCTGACCGCCGAGCTTGCCCTCGGTACCCACCTCCAGCGCGACGCGCGTCACCTCGTCGGTGAACGCGGACAGCTGGTCGACCAGGTTGTTGACCGTACGCCCGACCTTCAGGAACTCCCCGCGCAGCGGGTGCCCCGCCCCCTCCACGGCCTGGGTCCGCAGGTCCATCCGCTGGTCCAGGTCGCCCTCGGCCACCGCCGACAGCACCCGACCCACCTCGGACACCGGTCGCGCCAGGTCGTCCACCAGCTGGTTCGAGGCGTCGATCGCGGCCGCCCAGGAGCCCTCGCAGGCACCCGTCTCCAGCCGCTCGCTCAGCTTGCCCTCGCGGCCCACCATCCGCCGGACCCGTGAGAGCTCCCCCGTCAGGTGCAGATTACGGTCGGCGACCTCGTTGTAGACGGCGGCGATCTCCGCCATCACGCCCTCGCCGGACACCGTCAGCCGCTTGCGGAAGTTCCCGTCCCGCATCGACACCAGGGCCGTGAGCAGCCGGTTCAGAGCGGCGGTATCGACCTCGGTCGTGCCACCGCGCCGCGGACGCCCGCCCTTCGGCCGCGTCCCTGTACGCCGCACCGCTGCGCCAGACTCCACCGTGTCCCTCCCGAAGGGGTCGACCACTGTTCCACCGGACACCTGACTCTTCACGAGCCCGTTCCGCAAGCCTGCCCAGTGTTTCACCCTGGCCGAACCCGGCCATAACACTTCGGCACCATCGCACACCCGCCGTACCCTCCGGGTGGATTCCCGAACGACGGCACCATGCCGACCGCGAAGGTAAGTAACCTGGCACCCGATGTCCAACCGCGTCGAAGGAGACTCGTGATCACGGCTCGGGCGGCTGCCAGCTTCAACCCCCAGGGGCGCTCCGTCGCCGCCGCCCGCGCTTTCGTCCGCGACACCCTGCAGGGATGGGGCTTCGCGGACATCGTCGACGACGCGGTGGTCCTCACCAGCGAGCTCGTCACCAACGCCGTGGTCCACGCCGGAACCCAGGCCGAGGTCCTCTGCCTGCGCGCCGGAGACGGCGTACGCGTCGAGGTCGCCGACCGCTACCCGGAACGCGAGCTCCCGCTCCAGCACCCCGGCGAGCGCCCGTACGCCGACCCCGACCGGGAGAACGGCCGCGGCCTGATGCTCTGCGCCGCCCTCGCCACCCGCTGGGGCGTCGAGTACACCGCCACGCACAAACACGTGTGGTTCCGCCTCGACCTTCCGGACCGGCCGGTCGGTACCCGCTCCGCGGGCCCCGTCGTCCCCGACCGGCTGCTTCCGCTCGCCGACAGCCGGGTCCGCGTCGCCGTGCTCCAGATCGACTCCGCCGACAGCATCAGCGCCTGGAACGAGGACGCCGAGCACATCTTCGGCTACACCGCGGAGAAGGTCGTGGGCCGCCCGCTCGCCGAGCTCGCCGCCTGGCCGCAGACCCCCGGCACCGGCACCGGTATCGCCGAGGCCCTGCGGCTGTCCCGCTGGGAGGGCAGCTACGGGCTCCGCGGCGCCGACGGCCGCGTCATCCCCGTCTACGCCTCCCACCTGCGGGTCCGCGACGCCCACGGCGAGCCGTCCATCGTCTGCCTCCTCGTCCACGACGACGAGCGCGCCCTGCTCCAGACCCCGGTACGGGTCCCCACCGACAGCGCCCACCTCACCGAGCCCCGACCCGCGGACCCCTTCGAGGTCTTCATCGGCTCCCCCGCCCCCGACGACCTCGACAGCCTCCTCCAGCGCACCGTCGAACGGGCCCGCGACCTCCTCGACGCCGACTCCGCCTTCCTCCTCCTGGCCACGGACGACGAAACGGAACTCGAAGTCCGCGCCACCACCGGCCTGCCCTCCACCCGCCAGCGCTTCGCCCGCGTCCCCGTCGAAGCCGGCACCAACCGCTACGGTTCCGCCCGCATGCCGGCCGTCCACGACGACCTCGCCGTGGTCCCCGGAGCCGTGCCGCTCCTGGAGTCCACCGGCATGCGCTCCGTGGTCACCGTCCCCCTCAAGGTCGAAGGCCGGCTCACCGGCTCCCTCGGCGTCGCCGCCGAAACCCCGGGCCGTTACACCAACGAAGAGGCCCTGCGCCTCCAGTTCGCCGCCGACCGCATCGCCCTCGCCGTCGAATCCGCCCGCCTCGGCGAGTTGGAACGCCTGCGCCGCGGCTCCCTGTCCTTCCTCGTCGAAGCCTCCGACCTGCTGGCCGGCACCCTCGACCGGGACCAGACCTTGGCCCTGATGGCCCAGATGACCGTCCCGACCCTCGCCACCTGGTGCGCCGTCTACACGATCGCCGACCAGACCTCCGACCCGTACCTCTCGTACGTACTCCACGAGGACGAGGAACGCATCGACGGCCTCAAGGCCCTGCTCTCCCGGGTCAGCCCGCCCGAACCGGTCCGCGAGGCCGGTGCCCGCCCCTGGCCCGAGACTGCCCTGGCGGTCGGCGGGGAAACCGTCGTCCTGCCCCTCCTCGCCCGCAACCGCGTCATCGGGCTGCTCACCCTCGGCAAGCCGTCCGAGGAGCACTTCCGCCAGGAAATCCTCGAACTCGCGGAGGACCTCTCCCGCCGGGCCGCCCTCGCCCTGGACAACGCCCGCCTCTACTCGGAGCGCACCGCGATCAGCCGCTCCCTCCAGCGCAGCCTGCTGCCTCCCGGCTCCCCCGCCGTCCCCGGCATGGAGGTCGAGGTCATCTACCGCGCGGCGGGCGAGGGCAACGAGGTGGGCGGCGACTTCTACGACGTCTTCCCGATCCGCGACGGCGTGTACGGCTTCGCCATCGGCGACGTCTGCGGCACCGGCCCCGAGGCCGCCGCCGTCACCGGCCTCGCCCGGCACGCCCTGCGCCTCCTGGCCCGCGAAGGCCTCGGCGGCCCGGCCGTCCTCGAGCGCCTCAACGCGGCCATCCTCGACGAGGGCGCCCGTAGCCGCTTCCTGACCCTCCTCTACGGCGAACTGCACCCCCAGCCCGACGGCGGCGCCCTGATGAAGGTGGTCTGCGCGGGCCACCCGCTCCCGCTGCGCCTACGCCCGAACGGCGAGGTACTCGCGGCCGCGGACCCGCAGCCGCTGCTGGGCGTGATCGACGACCTCGACCTCTACGAGCAGACGATGACCCTCGACCCCGGCGACGTCCTGCTCTGCGTCACGGACGGAGTGACGGAACGCCGCGAGGGCACCCGCATGCTCGGCGACGACGGCCTCGCCGAGGTCCTCACCACCTGCACCGGCCTCACCGCGGGCGCGGTAGCCTCCCGGGTCCTGCGCGCGGTGGAACGCTTCGCGGCCGAACCCGCCTCGGACGACATGGCCATCCTGGCCTTCCGCGTTCCCCACCAGCGCACGGGCGACTGAGCGGGCCGGCGTCCCTTGCCCCCTAGCGCAGGGGCGGTCGCGCCGACAAGATCATGAATGATGGCGATGCCATCTCCGTGGTCCAGGGAATCCTGGCGACACCCGCCTCGGGGTCGGCGCTCTCCAGTGGGACGCGCCGCTCGACGGACACCGGCGACGAGGCGGGGAGGCGCTCGCCCTCCAGGGCCGTCACGATCATGAGGAAGAAGCGTCGGATCCTTGTGATGTTCATGAGAGGGTCCCTCCGCGAATCGAGGAGCTGGGGCTTTCGTGAATCCCATTGCGCCTCGAGCCGCGGCCCTGGTCATGGCCCGGAATGTCGGGACTTGACAAGAGGCCCCCGCCGGTCGGCAGGGGCCTCTTGTCACTCGTCCGTCAGACGTCCCGACGGCTCAGCCCAATACCGAGCACGTCACGGACGTAGTTCTCGACGAAGCCGGGAAGCCACGGACTCTCCGCCATCCCGTCGAAGACCTGCACGATCCGCTCGTCCGGCTCGTCGGTCAGCAGGACGATCCGCCAGGTGTTGGTCGGGCTCTCATCAGTGCCCGCGACTCCGTGCTGCACGTGGAACAGCGGCTGACCGGTGTCCGCGGTCAGGGGATCGCCCTGCGCGTCGGAGAACCGTGCCCGGCCCAGGAAGGTGACCACCTGCCGTTCGTGGTCGAGCCACACCTCTTCGAGCACGAGCCCGTACTGCTCGGGCTCCAGCCACAGCCTCTGCTGCGACTGCCGTACGAACTCGTCCCCCAGCTCGCCACCCGCCTGCCCGGGAACCCAGGCCGAGGCAGTGCCTTCTTTGACGACGTACGGAATGAACGCTCCGGGGTTGCCGGCCTTCCGCACTTCCATGTCCCAGAGCATGGCCCGGGTCAGAACCACCGGCTCCTCGCTGACGTACCGCTCCTGGAGGATGCGATTGACGTCCACCGGAGGCAGCTCCGCGCGGGTGTACCGCGCGTCGCCCCACGCCTTCTCGAACTCGGTCTGGGCGGCCTCTACCTTTTCCGTCATCACGACGCTTCCTCCCCAAAGATCATTTTGAGGATACACAAGCCCTAAAACGCAAAAAGGCCCCCGCCATGAGGCGGGGGCCTTTTCATTGGAGCCCTTTAACGGAATCGAACCGTTGACCTTCTCCTTACCATGGAGACGCTCTACCGACTGAGCTAAAAGGGCGGGTTGTTCGGCGGCGTCCTACTCTCCCACAGGGTCCCCCCTGCAGTACCATCGGCGCTGAAAGGCTTAGCTTCCGGGTTCGGAATGTAACCGGGCGT
>NZ_JBHWJY010000052.1:7176-61410 GCF_042731135.1 Streptomyces sp. NPDC059874 | reverse complement strand
CGCTCCGGCCGGGCCCCGCCCGTACAGCTGGGCTCCGCGTCAGGCCAGGCGGGCCACGCCGTCGGCCTTCGCCGCCGCGGCCACGGCCGTCGCGACGGCCTCGGCGACGCGCGTGTCGAACGGCGACGGGATCACGTAGTCGGCGGTGAGCTCGTCATCCGCGACGACACCGGCGATGGCGTCGGCGGCGGCGATCTTCATGTTCTCGGTGATCCGGGAGGCGCGGACCTTGAAGGCACCCGCGAAGATGCCCGGGAACGCCAGCACGTTGTTGATCTGGTTCGGGAAGTCCGAGCGACCCGTGGCCACGACCGCCGCGTACTTGTGCGCGACGTCCGGGTGGACCTCCGGGTTCGGGTTGGCCATGGCGAAGACGAACGCGTCCTTCGCCATCGACGCCACCGCCTCCTCCGGAACCGTGCCGCCGGAGACGCCGATGAAGACGTCCGCGCCGGCCAGGGCCTTCTCCAGCGAACCGGTCTGGCCGGTCTTGTTGGTCAGACCCGCGATCTCCGCCTTGACGTCCGTCAGGTCGGTACGGTCCGCCGAGACGACGCCCTTGCGGTCGGTGACGCAGACGTCGCCGATGCCCGCGTCCACGAGGATCTTGGCGATGGCGATGCCCGCGGCGCCGGCGCCCGAGATCACGGCGCGCAGGTCGCCGAGCGTGCGCCCGGTGAGCTTCGCGGCGTTGCGCATGGCGGCCAGCGTCACGATGGCCGTGCCGTGCTGGTCGTCGTGGAAGATCGGGATGTCGAGGGCCTCCTGGAGGCGGCGCTCGATCTCGAAGCAGCGGGGAGCGGAGATGTCCTCCAGGTTCACACCGCCGAAGGACGGGGCGAGACGGATGACCGTCTCGATGATCTCGTCCGTGTCCTTGGTGGCGAGCGCGATCGGAACCGCGTCCACACCACCGAACTGCTTGAAGAGGATTGCCTTGCCCTCCATCACGGGGAGGGAGGCCTCGGGACCGATGTCACCGAGTCCGAGCACGGCCGTACCGTCGGTGACGACGGCGACCACGTTGGACTTCCAGGTGTACTCGTTCACGAGCTCGGGCTGCTCGGCGATGGCGCTGCACACCTTCGCCACGCCCGGCGTGTAAGCCAGGGACAGGTCGTCCTTGTTGTTGACCGGCACGGTGGCCTGGATGGCCATCTTGCCGCCCCGGTGAAGCGCGAACACCGCGTCCGGGTTGTTGTCCGTCGCGCTGCTGTCACTGCGAGGGTTGACGATCTCCGCTGCCACTTTGTGTGACCCCTTAAGTCCTTTGAATCGTTGAGGGTGGCCACTCCTGGTTAAGGGGTGGGCGGGCACCGAGTACGTACTCCGCTTCGACGGTTGGACCGCCTCCGCGGAGGGGAGGTTCGTACGCGCGGGCGCGCCGCACGCGCGCCCTGAGCCCCGGATGAGGGGTGTAAGGATCTGTTCTACCCGAAGAACGCTCACCCACACGAGTCGATTCCGTCTCGACTGTAGGCGCTCTGTCATGGTTTTGGCTAAAAGTCCAAACCTTGATGTCCGATGGGCGAGACGCCCCGCAGAAAGTGTTGGGAAAACGCCTGGTCACGGCAGTATCTGCGGTGCTCATGGCCCTGCTCCGCAGTCCTGTTGGGTCAACCCGGTCGCCCGTTATGCGATTTTGACCTGACGGGCACCCTGAATGTCTCAGTCCGAATGGCAAGATGCCGTAATCACACAAGGTCGCGACACTCGATGGTGCGTGTCCGACCGCTTCTCGATCCTTTTCCACCAGCCGGAGGAACGAAGCCATGACCGCAAGCACCACCCGTCGTACGACCGCCGCACGGTCCCGGATCGCCGCGGTCGGCGCGATCGCGGTCGCCGGCGCCCTGATCCTCACCGGTTGTGGCGACCAGACCGACAACGGCACCAAGGCGAAGGACAAGACCAGCGACGCCCCGCTGTTCTCCAAGCTGCCGAAGAAGATCCAGGACGCCGGGGTCATCAAGGTCGGCACGGACGCCGCCTACGCCCCCATGGAGTTCACCGAGGGCGGCAAGATCGTCGGTGTCGACCCCGACATCGCCGACGCCCTCGGCAAGCAGCTCGGTGTGAAGTTCCAGTTCACCTCCGGCACCTTCGACGGCCTGATCACCTCCCTGGAGACCGGTCGCCAGGACATCGCCATGTCGTCGATCACCGACAACAAGCGCCGCCAGGAGGGCCTGGACGAGAAGGGCGCGAAGATCGGTAAGGGTGTCGACTTCGTCGACTACTTCTCCTCCGGCGTCTCGCTCATCGTCAAGAAGGGCAACCCGGACAACATCAAGTCCCTCGACGACCTGTGCGGCAAGACGGTCGCCGTCCAGCGCGGCACGATCTACGAGGACACCTTCAAGGCGCAGGCCGAGAAGTGCGGTGACAAGAAGCTCACCATCGAGGCCTTCGACACCGACGCCGAGGCCCAGACCCGCGTCAAGGCCGGCGGCGCCGTGGCCGACATGAACGACTACCCGGTCGCCGCGTACATCGCGAAGACCTCGGGTGGCGGCAACGACTTCGAGGTCGGCGGCCAGCAGTCCGACGTCGGCCTCTTCGGCATCGCGGTCGCCAAGGAGAACACCCAGCTGCGCGACGCCCTCAAGGAAGCGCTCGACGCCATCATCAAGGACGGCTCCTACGCCAAGGTCCTGGAGAAGTGGGACGTCAAGGGCAGTGCCGTGCCGTCCGCCACGGTCAACGCAGGCAAGTAGTCCCAGCGCTCCACGCTCCACTGAAGGGCAGTCGTAGTGACTGACAAGATCGACAAGGGGTCGGCCGCCGCACCGGCCGGCCCCGGCGCCTCGGGTTCTCCCTACGAGGCCATCAAGGCCATCCCGGTACGGCACTACGGGCGCTGGGTCAGCGCCGTCGCCGTGGCCGTGATTCTGGGCTGGCTCATCTACGCCTTCTCCCAGGGCAAGGTCATCTGGGGCACCGTCGGCGACAAGCTGTTCGACGCCTCGGTGATCGACGGCCTCTGGAACACCATCGTCATCAGCGTGCTGTCGATGCTGCTGGGCCTCGTGCTCGGCATCCTCTTCGCCGTGATGCGGCTCTCGAACAACCCGGTCACGAGCTTCGTGTCCTGGCTCTACATCTGGTTCTTCCGCGGCACCCCGGTCTACGTGCAGCTGCTGGTCTGGTTCAGCCTCCCGCTGATCTTCCAGTACATCAACCTGGGGCCGATCTACAAGAACGAGACCGTCGACGTCATGACGCCGTTCATGGTCGCCCTCCTGGGCCTCGGCCTGAACGAGGGCGCCTACATGGCGGAGATCGTCCGGGCCGGCATCCAGTCCGTCGACGAGGGCCAGAGCGAGGCCTCGCACGCGCTCGGCATGACCCGGACGCAGACCATGCGCCGCGTGGTGCTCCCGCAGGCGATGCGCGTGATCATCCCGCCCACGGGCAACGAGTTCATCAACATGCTGAAGACCTCGTCCCTGGTCTCGGCGGTGCAGTACACCGAGCTCCTGCGGGCCAGCTCCAACATCGGCAGCACGGCCGGCGCGGTCATCGAGATGTACTTCGTCGCGTCCATCTGGTACCTCGCGCTGACCAGCGTCTTCAGCGTCGGCCAGTACTACCTGGAGCGCCGCTACGCGCGCGGTTCGCTCCGCAGCCTGCCGCCCACGCCGTTCCAGCGGCTGAAGGCCAACCTGAACATGTTCCGCCGTACGGAGGTGGCGAAGTGACCGCCCAGCCGATGGTCAAGGCAGAAGGCGTCCACAAGTCGTACGGCGCCGCCCACATCCTCCGCGGGATCGACCTGGAGGTCGCCCCCCGTGAGGTCTTCTGCCTGGTCGGTCCGTCCGGCTCCGGCAAGTCGACCTTCCTGCGGTGCATCAACCACCTGGAGCGCATCAACGCCGGCCGGCTCTCGGTCGACGGCGAACTGGTGGGGTACAAGCAGAAGGGCGACAAGCTCTACGAGCTGAAGGACAGCGAGGTCGCGGCCCAGCGCCGGGACATCGGCATGGTCTTCCAGCGCTTCAACCTCTTCCCGCACATGACGGCCATAGAGAACGTCATGGAAGCCCCGGTCATGGTCAAGGGCGAGTCCAAGGCGGTGGCGCGCGAGCGTGCCGTACGCCTCCTGGACCGCGTGGGCCTCGGCGACAAGGGCGGGAACTACCCCACCCAGCTGTCCGGCGGCCAGCAGCAGCGCGTGGCGATCGCCCGCGCGCTCGCCATGGAGCCGAAGCTGATGCTCTTCGACGAGCCCACCTCGGCGCTCGACCCGGAGCTGGTGGGCGACGTCCTGGACGTCATGCGGGACCTGGCCGAGTCGGGCATGACCATGATCGTGGTCACGCACGAGATGGGCTTCGCCCGCGAGGTCGGCGACAACCTCGTCTTCATGGACGGCGGAGTGGTCGTCGAGTCCGGCAACCCGCGCGACGTCCTGGGCAACCCCCAGCACGACCGCACCAAGGCGTTCCTCTCCAAGGTGCTGTAGGACTTCGGTGCTGTAGGACTTCGCGTCACGGTCGAGGGGCGGTACGGATTGCCGTACCGCCCCTCAGCCGTTCCCGGATCTTTCCAGGTCCCTACTTCAGACCTAGGACCAGCGCGTCCGAGGGGGAGCGCCAGACCGTACGGGCCTCCGCGAACCCGGCGTCGAGCAGGGTGCGCGCGTGCCAGGCCTCCGAGGGCGTGTCGCCGTCGGCGTGCTCCCCGTAGATCTCGAAGCGCTTCTTCGTCGGCTCGGCCAGCAGCGGGTCGGCGGCCGCCAGGGCCCACCACTCGCGCCAGTCCGGCACCCCGGCCGCCTTGGCCCGGTCCATGCCGGCGTGCCGGTGGGCGTGCTCGGCGGCGTCGATGCGCGGGGTGGCCGGGTCGGGCATGTGGTCGGCGTTCATGAACACCCCGCCCGGGGCCACGAGCGGCGCGAGCTGCCCGTAGAGGACGGCGAGGTCCTCGCTCGGCAGCCAGTGCAGGGCGGTGGCGGTCAGGATCGCGTCGTACGACGCGTGGGGGAGCGCGGCGCGCCAGTGCGGGTCCTTGAGGTCGGCGGTCACGAAGGTGACCCGTTCGTCGCCGGCGAAGTGGCCCTCGGCGATCGTCAACAGCGCCGGGTCGAGATCGACGCCGGTACTGGTGGCTCCCGGGAACCGCTTGAGGACGCGGTCCGTAATACTTCCCGTACCGCACGCGAGATCCAATACCCGGGGGGTGGGGCCGACCAGTGCCTCGACCATGTCCAGCATCACCCGGAACCGCTCCTCGCGGTCGGGCATGTACCACTCCTGCTGCCGGTCCCAGCTGTTCTGCCAGGCCTGCCAGTACCCGGCGCCGATAGCCGTTTCGGCCGTGCTCGTCGCCGTATCCGCCGTATCCGTCGTATTCGCCATCACGAACCCCTCCGTACGTAATACCCTCGAAGACGTCTCAGCTGTTACGAGGGACATTAATCCGCATCCGTAAGGACTACAAGTGGAACTGGCCCATTACTCGGACTTCGCCGTGCGCCTGGTCAACACCGAGGAGCCGGCCCGCAACAAGGACTCGCTCACCTCGGTGGACGCCGTCCGCTCGCTGTTCGGCGCCAGCCAGCAAATGGCCCGCCGCGTCACCGACACCGACGTCACCCGCTTCCGCAACGTCCGGGCCCGGCTGCGCGCCGTCTTCGAGGCCGCCGACGGCGGCGACCACGTCCTCGCCGTCGACCTGCTGAACTCCCTGCTCATGGAGTTCCCCGTCAGCCCCCAGGTCTCCGGCCACGAGACCCTCGACGAGACCGGCCGCCCCGACTGGCACATCCACCTCGCCGACCACCCCTCGAACGCCTCCGCGGGCTACGCCGCCATCGCGTCCTTCGGCCTGGCCTTCCACCTCACCGAGCACGGCCCCGACCGGCTCGGGCTGTGCCAGGCCGCGCCCTGCCGCAACGCCTACCTCGACACCTCCACCAACCGCTCGCGGCGCTACTGCTCCGACCGCTGCGCCACCCGCGCCAACGTCGCCGCCTACCGCGCCCGCAAGCGGCTGGAGGCCGAGGCGTCCGCCCAGAGCGGCCGCAGCGCCGAAACCGCCCAGGAGAGCCGCGCCCTCAGCGAGCGCTGACCCTCCTCGCGCGGCCGGAAGCGAAGGACGGCCGTCGCCAGCACCAGCTCGTCGGGCACCGGCCCGTAGACGGTGCTGTCGCCGGTCTCGTTGTACGGGTTGTCGCCGAGCACCCACCAGCAACCGCCGGGCCGCCGCTCCACGGCCCGCTTCACCACCAACAGGTCCTGCTGGAACGGGTGGCGCAACACGACCACCGCACCCGGCCGCACGCGGGCCCCGTAGCGGACCAGCAATTGGTCGCCGTTCAGCAGCGTGGGCACCATCGACGCCCCCGTCACCTCGGCCACCCCGAACTGCTTCCGCGGGCGCGTGTTCTCCACCATGCGTGTCCTCCTCGTCACACCCGCATGCTGCCGCACCGTCCCGTACGTTCGCTCACCGGTCCGGCCGAGCCACTGGACTTTTGTCCTAAGCCCACGGGGGCGCCCGCGAAATCCGCTTCTCCAGCGAGTAATCTCCCCCTTGAGAAGACGATCACGAGGAGGACACACTCCATGCTTTCCCGCCTCTTCGCCCCCAAGGCGAAGGTCTCCGCCCACTGCGATCTTCCGTGCGGCGTGTACGACCCTGCCCAGGCCCGCATCGAGGCCGAGTCCGTCAAGGCCGTGCAGGAGAAGTACCAGGCCAACGACGACGCCGACTTCCGCGCGCGCGCCATCACCATCAAGGAGCAGCGCGCCGAGCTCGCCAAGCACCACGTCTCGGTGCTGTGGAGCGACTACTTCAAGCCCCCGCACTTCGAGAAGTACCCGCAGCTGCACACCCTGGTCAACGACACCCTGAAGGCCCTCTCGGCCGCCAAGGCGTCGAACGACCCGGCGACCGGCGCGAAGGCCCTTGAGCTCATCGCCGAGATCGACCGCATCTTCTGGGAGACCAAGGCCGCCTGATCCGGCGCCCTGCACCTCCCCGCGCTGCTGGTCAGAGCGCGAACGAGAACGGCCCGACTGCCTTCGCGGCAGCCGGGCCGTTCTCGTCTCCACGACTGCTCACTCGTCGGCGTCGTCGTCCTCGTCGTCCAGGCGGGCCAGCCAGGTGGCCAGGCGTTCCACCGGGACCTCGAAGTCCGGGTTCAGGTCGACGAAGGTGCGCAGCTGCTCGGCGAGCCACTCGAAGGTGACCTCCTCCTCGCCGCGCCGCTTCTCCAGCTCCTCGATGCCGCGATCGGTGAAGTACAAGTCGAGCTCCGTGTCCAAGGGTGTGTTTCCCGCCAGGATAATCCGCGGGCCGGCACGGACCTCCCGTCCGCCGTTCCCCCGGGGCTAGCCTTTACGCCTCACGAGCGGGGGGCGCGAATGACGGACGGGCGCACGGGCGGATCCGGGCGCGCCTTCGAGCTCCTGGAACCCCTCGTTCTCGCGGCGACCGTACGCGTCCACGCGCCCCCGGGCGGGTATGGGTCCACTGGGCCCGGGACCACCTGGGGGAGCGGCTTCTTCATCGCCCCCGGCTGGGTCCTGACGTGCGCGCACGTGGTCGGCGAAGGGGGTGGGGCCACCATGCGCATCACCGGGCGCGAGGTCGGCATCACCTTCTCCTCCGGCGGCAACGGCGCGACCGGGACGGTCGTGGGGCGCGTGGAGCGGGTGCTGCCCGAGCGGCTGGACGAGCGGCGCCCCGCCCGCGGCGCCCTGTGGGACCTGCCCGACCTGGCGCTCGTGAAGGTGCTCGCGCCCGTCTCGCACGCCTGCGTCTGGCTGACCGACCGCTCCAGGCCCCGCTTCGACGAGGTCGCCTACTTCGGCTGCACCGAGGACCTCGGCACGCCCGAGATCACCGGGCGCACCACCCGGCTGCGCGGCAGCGCGGGCAACGGCGCGGCGATCCGGCTCGGCGACGACGACGAGATCGAGCCCGGCATGTCCGGCGGACCCGTGGTGGACCTCGTACGCGGCGAGGTCGTCGGCGTGGTCAAGGCCCGCCGGCACACCGGCGGCGGCGGGCTCGCCGTGTCCGTGGTGCAGCTGCGGACCCTGCCGTCCGGCGGGCACGGGCAGAGCGGGCTCTACCACCGCGTCGTGCAGGCCCACGACCTGCACCACTACGACGAGCACCTCAGCGACCTCGGCACCCGCCGGACCTGGACGGACGTGCAGGACGAACTCGCCGCCCCGGACGGCGACCCGTACGGCGGAACGTACGGCGGGCGCGGTCGGCTCGCCCCCGGCGAACGCACCACGCTCTTCGGGCTGCTCGCAGAACTCCCCCCGCCCGGCTCCTCCGAGGACGTCCGCGCCCTGGTCGAGGCGGCCCGCGGGGAGGAGCCGGATCCGCATCCACCCGCCCCGCTGAGCTGGCGCGACGGAGTGGGAATGCTGTACGACCCGCCGGGCGGGGCGGGGGAGGTCATGGGGATGCTCCGCTACGCCACGGACGTGAGCGTGGCCGACTACCGCGAGGCGCCGGCCCCCGGCGCGGACGAGGAGCTGTGGGACTGGACCCGGGCCGCGGCCGGGAGGCTGTGGCGCCCGCAGCGGCGGGAGCTGGGCGAGCGCCGCGAGCAGGGACTGGTGGCGCGCGAAGGGCGGATCAACGCCTTGGCCCGGCGGGTCGTGCGCGGCCCGGCGGCCCGGCCGTCGGCCGGCCTGCCGACCGGGGCATCCGCCCTGCTGGAGCTGTGGGCGCACGCCTGGGAGCAGGACGTCTACGACTGGCGGGTCTCGGTGCTCGCCGGCCCGGCGCACCCGGGGCGGCTGACACCGGTGGACTCGGGCGTACGGGCCTCCATGCGGGAGCTGCCGGAGGTGTTGCGGGCCCCGCTCGCCGAGGCCTTCCGGCGTACCGACACCGACGAGGTGACCGGCGTCCTCGAAGTCGCCGTCGACCCCGAACTGTTCGGGACGGCCGTGGACGACTGGAGGCTGGTCGGGGGTGTACCGGTCGGGGTGCAGCGGCCGGTGGTCTTCCGGTGGGCGGCCGGCAGCCGGGCGGCGACGCCCGAGGCCGCCGCCCGGTGGGCCAGGGTGCTCGCGGGACCGCTCCTGGCCGAACGGGGCGACTGCGTACGCGGCCGGCCGCGCAGCCCGTCGCCGCAGTGGCTGGCCGGGCTCCCGGACCACACCGTGCCCGTGCACTGCCGGGCAGCGGAACGGGAACCGACCCTCGGCTCGCTGCACGCGGTGCGGGACCTCGGGTACGGCGTCGTGGTGATCCGCCGGCCGCCGGCCGACCCGGGAGCCCCGTGCGCGCCCTTCCACCGCGGGCAGCGGGAGGAACTGGCCGACGCCGACCGGGGTGAGGCGCTGCCGCGGCGGTTGCAGGCCCTGCGCGGGCGGATGTACGGGGCGGACCCCGACGCGTACTGGGCCGCCGGATCGGGACTGGTGTGGGAGGACCCGGCGCGGCCGCTGCCGGACGACGAACCTCTGCAAGGCGACTTGTGACGGCGCGGCGGATTCGAACAGGGGAGCGTCAAATGAATGACGAGTGGCTCATCTACCGCGGTGTCGGCGAGCCCCATGACGGGATCGACGCGCTGCCCGACCCGCCGCCCTGGCGGGATTTCGACGGCGCTCCGGTGGAGGAGCCCGACGGCCCGGCAGCCGGGTCCGGCGCGGCCGACGGGGCCATCGCGAGGCGCCTCGGGGCGCACCGGCAGGCCGCCGAGCTGCACCGGCCCGAGCCGGAGGAACTGGAAGCCATCAACGCCGCGTTGTACCTGAGGCGGCCGTTGCTCGTCACGGGCTTCCCCGGCACCGGGAAGTCAACGCTCGCGCACGCCGTGGCCCACGAGCTGAAGCTGGGGCGGGTGCTGCGCTGGCCGGTGGTGTCGCGGACCGTGCTCCAGGACGGGCTGTACCGGTACGACGCCCTCGCGCGCCTCCAGGACGTACAGATCGCGGCCGGCGGGGGCGGACAGGGCGGCGGACACGGCGGCGGACAGGGCAGTGGTCCGGGCGGCGGTCCGGGCGGCGCGCCCGGGATCGGGAAGTACATCCGGCTCGGGCCGCTGGGTACCGCCCTGCTGCCCAGCGCGCGGCCCCGCGTGCTGCTGATCGACGAGCTCGACAAGAGCGACATCGACCTGCCGAACGACCTGCTGAACGTGCTGGAGGAGGGGGAGTTCGCCCTCCCCGAACTGGAACGGGTCGCCGACACCGAGCCCGAGGTGCGGGTCCTCACCGACGACGGGGCGAAGGTGACCGTCCGCGGCGGCCGGGTGCGCTGCCGCGCCTTCCCCTTCATCATCCTGACCAGCAACGGGGAACGGGACTTCCCGGCCGCCCTGCTGCGCCGCTGCATCCAGCTCAAGCTCGGGCAGCCCGGCGAGAAGCGGCTCGCCACCATGGTCCGCGCCCACCTCGGGGAGGAGGCCGCCCGGTTGGGGGCCGACCTGATCCGGGAGTTCCTCAGCCGCTCCCAGTCGGAGCTGGTCGCCGCCGACCAACTGCTCAACGCCGTCTACCTGACGCACTACGCCGCCCCGCCCACCCGGGAGGACCTCGCGGACCTGCTCATCCAGCGCCTCGACCGCCCGAGGTGACCGGCCGTGCCTGATCCCGCCGCACCCCGTATCCGTGAACTCGCCGCGCTGCTGGGCGCGGCCGGACTCGACCCGTCCGCCGAGGAGATCGCCGACGCGCTGTGGCTGGCCGGGCGGATGCGGCGGCCGGCGGAAGGGCCGCAGGCGGCCCCCGCACGGGTGCCCGCCCCCGAGGCGGAGGCCGAGGAACCGGTCGGGCCGCCGCCGGTGGAGCCCGAGCGGCCGGAACCGGAGGCCGAGGACCAGGTCAGGCTCTACGCGCCCGGAGCGCACCGACCCACCGAAGCGGAGGCGGACGGGGCGGAGTTCCCGGGGGAGTCCGGAGTGCCCGTAAGGGTGCCGGGCGCTGCCGCGCTGCCGCGCATCCTCGACATCCAGCGGGCCCTGCGCGCCCTCCAGCGGCACCGGCCGCCCGCCCCGCCCACCCGCAGGGTGCTCGACGAACCGGCCACCGCCGAGGCCAGCGCGCGGGCCCTCGGGCTGGTCATCCCGGTGCTCAGACCGGAGAGCCGGCGCGAGGCGACCGTACGGCTGGTGATGGACGCCTCGCCCTCGATGGCCGTCTGGCAGGACATGTTCGAGGAACTACGCTCCGTGTGCGAGCGGTTGGGTGCCTTCCGGGACGTCCAGGTGCACTACCTCCACCGGCTCGGGGACGGCACGGTGGTGCTCGGACGCGGGCCCGTCGCGGGAGCCGGACTGCGCTCCGGGGACCAGCTGCGCGATCCGACCGGGCGGGCCCTGACCATGGTGGTCTCCGACTGCGCCGGCCCGATGTGGCGCGAGGGCTCGGCGCAGCGCCTCCTGCACCGCTGGGCCGAATGCACCCCGTGCGTGGTCGTCCAGCCGCTGCCGCAGCGGCTGTGGGGGCGCAGCTGGCTGCCGACCGAGCGGGGCACGCTCGCCCGGATCGAGGGCGCCGGCGGGAAGCTGAGGTTCCGGTCCGACCGCAAGCCGTTGCCAGGACGGCCCACGGGCGGGCTGACCGTGCCGGTGCTGCCGCCGAGCGCGACCGCCCTCGGGGCATGGGCCCGGCTCGTCGCGGGGCTGGGCAGCGGGCCGGTGCCGGCCGAGGTGGGCCGGGTGCTGGCCGACCACCCGGGCACGCCCCCGCCGCAGCCGAGGGCCGCCCGGCCGCCGCGCGAACTCGTGGCGCGGTTCCGGTCCTCGGCCGCGCCCCGGGCCGTACAGCTCGCGGTGTACCTGTCGGCGGCGCCGCTGACACTGCCCGTGATGCGGCTGGTGCAGCGCACGATGCTGCCGGACTCGGAGCCGTCCGACCTGGCCGAGGTGCTGCTCAGCGGGCTGCTGCGGCGCAGCGGGCCGGAGTTCGGGCAGTGGTACGAGTTCGTACCGGGGGTGCAGGACGTACTGCTGGGGCCGCTGGGACGGGACGAGGCGGCGCTGGTGCTCAAGCACTGCTCGGAGTACGTACTGGCGCACTTCGGGCGGGGCGTACGGAACTTCCCCGCGCTCGCCGTCTCGCAGCTCACGGGGGCGCCGGCGCCGGCCGCGGACGCCCCGGTGGACGGAGCCGGCGCCCCGACGGGGCGGCTCCCGCGGGCCTTCGCCGAGGTCTCCGCGAAGGTCGTACGACGCTACCTGCCCGGAATCCCGGAAGAGGGCCCGGGGATCCGGGAGCCGGCGCCGCCGGAGCGGTCCCGGGCGGTGCGGGCCGCGCGGGACCGGCTGGCGGACGGGGACGGGAGCGGGGACGCGCGGGCGCTGTACGAGGCCGTGGCGGCACTGCGGCGGGCCGTGGCGGCCCCGGCCGGGCCCGGGGACCCGCCGGAGGAGGCCGAGACCGAGCTGGCCGGGGCGTTGCTGAGGCTGTGGGCCGCCCAGCGGGACCCGGAGCTGCTGGCCGAGGCCGAGCGGGCCCTGACGGGTACGCGGACGGCCGCGGCGCGGGCCGCCCGCGGCCGGGTGCTGTACGAACGGGCCCTGGCGGGCGCGCCCGACGCGGAGCTGCTGGCCGCGGCGGACCGGGAGTTCGCGGCGGCGGGCGCCGGCGAGGCGGACCCGGAGCTGCGCCGCGACTGCGCGGTCCGGCGGGCCGAGACCCTGATCCGGCTGAGCGCCCTGCGCGAGGACCCCACGGCCCTGCGCGAGGCACGCGCTGCCCTCGACCCCCTGGCAGGCCCCGCCCCCGCCCCCGGCCCGGTCCCGGTCCCGCACCCGGAGCTGCAATTGGCCCTGGGCCGCGTCCTGCTGGCCCTCCTGTCGCACGCCCGGTCCCCGGCCGACCGCACGCCACTGGCCGAGGAATCCGCCGCCCGTCTGACCTCCGCCCTGACGGCCTTCCTGGGCGTCCCCGCGCCCCTGCACGACGCGGAGCGGACCCGACGGCGCGTGGCGGGGGTGCGGGTGGAGCTGGCCGGGGCGCTGCGGTACCTGCCCTGGCGGCTGGGAGAGGCGGCCGGGCAACTGGGAACCGCCCTGGAGGAGGCCGACGGGGATCCGGAGCTGCGGGTGGCCGCCCTGGTGTGCCAGGCCCGGGTGCACCGGGCGCGGTACGCGCGGGACGCCGACCCGGTGGCGCTGGAGGACGCGGCCGAGGCGTACGGCCGGGCCCGGCGACTGATCCCCCGGGACGCGGAGGTCTTCGGGGAACTGCTGCCCGAATGGGGCGACGTACTCCTGGAGCGGGCACGGGCCGCCGACGGGCGGCGGTTCACCGGCGCGGCCGTGCGCGTACTGCGCGACAGCCGGGCCGCGGTCCCGCAATCCGACCCGGGGGCCGCGCACCGGCTGCGGCGCCTCGCCACCGGGCTGCGGCTGCGGCACGCCTACGAGGGCGACCCGGTGGACCTGCTGGAGGCGGAGCACCTGCTGGAACTGGCCGCCCGGCAGAGCCGGAGCCCCCTCGACCGGGCCCGCGCCCTGCGGGACCACGGCGACGTACAGCAGGAGATCCACGCCCACACCCGGGCCCTGGACCGCCTCGACCGGGCCGCGGACTCCTACCGGCGGGCCTGGCGGGCCGCCCTGGAGGCAGACCGGGCCGAGCCGGTGGATCAGGCGGAGCGTGCGGACACCGCCGTCCGGCTGGCGGCCCGCGTGCAGGAGCTGCGCGGGGCGGTGCTGGAGCGGCTGGCCCGACCCCGGGCGGCCCTGGACGCGTACCGCTCCGCCCTGGACCTGTGGGCGCGACTCGGCCCCGCCATCGGCGCCGACGAGGAGCGGCGCGAGGCCCTGCGCGCCCGCACTCGCGCCCTGGAAGCAGACCTCTGAGCAGTTTCCGCACGCCAGGGGAAGGGAAAGGGCAGTGGACCATCGAAGGCGAAGCAATCCGAGGCAACAGGGGGACGGGCAGCCCATGGTGACTCAGCGTCAGGAGGCAGTCGCGAGCCGCGAGTGCTCTGGAAGGCTGCCGGACCTCTCCGGGCTGGACCTGGCCGCGCTGCGCGGGATCGACGATTCCGTGCTCGCCCACGTGATCGAAGGCATGGTCGAGCGCGTGACCCATCCGGCCGAAATCCTGAACGCCTACGACGACCCGGGATCGTCCGATCACGCGTGATCCCGATCCACCTCGCCTGAAAGCGAGTTGAACGGGTTGACCACTTTCCGCCGTTAGCCGGCACCTGCCGAGGGGCAGGGATGGACCGTCCGCAGCGGGGAGGTGCAGCGATGAGCCGAACGATCACGAGCGATCCCGTGCTGCCCACCGACCGGAGCCCGCACCCCGCGGACCGCCCCGCCCCCGTGCCCCTCGGCCCGGCTGGTGGGGCTCCGCCCCACACCCCGCGCCTCAATCGCCGGCGGGGCTGGGGTGGTGCCCCCGGGCGGGGTCTTGGCCCGTCGGGTTGGTCCGCGGTGTCCCTCCGGGGCGTCTGCGGCCCGGCTGGTGGGGCTCCGCCCCACACCCCGCGCCTCAAACGCCGGCGGGGCTGGGGTGGTGCCCCCGGGCGGGGTCTTGGCCCGTCGGGTTGGTCCGCGGTGTCCCTCCGGGGCGTCTCCTCGTCCTCGCGCACTGGGGCACGGCTCGATGGGGAGGATGGTTGCGCGCTCGTCCTGCGGGGACGCCCCGCAGTGCCCCCGCTCCCCCCGACGGCCAAAACCCCGCCCCGTTGGGCCGGGAGCGTGCCGTTGGGGTGGGGACACGGCGGAGTGTCCCCGCAGGACGAGCGCGCAACCACGCTCACTTGTCGAAGCACCTGCCCAGTGCGCGAGGACGAGGAGATGCTCCGGCGGGGCACCGCCCCAACCCGGCCGGTCCCGGCCCAGGAAAATCCAGCCTCGCCGGCGATTGAGGCGCGGGGTCCGGGGCGGAGCCCCGGCAGCAGCGCCGCCCCGACCGGGCCGGTCCCGGCCAGTGGGCATAACCCGGCCCCGCCGGGAGGCACGCGGCGGAGCCCCGGCAGCAGCGCCGCCCCGACCAGGCCGGTCCCGGCCAGGGGGCACAACCCGGCCCCGCCGGGAGGCACGCGGCGGGGCCCCGGCAGCGACGCCGCCCCGACCAGGCCGGTCCCGCCCCAGGGGCAAACCCGGCCCCGCCGGCGATCGAGGGCCGCCTCGTGACCGCCGCCCCCGCCGCCTTCCACGTCCCCTCCTCCACCCTGCGCGCCCTCGCCTCCACCGAGCCCACCGCGGAGGGCACCCGCCTGGTGCGCGACGTACGCCGCTCCAAGCGGCTGCTCCTGCTGCGCGCGGTGCTCGACGCCGCCCCCGGCGGCCGCTCCGGGGAGGCCGCCGACCACTGGGCCCTCCTGGAGGAGGCCGAACGCCACGACCCGGACGCGGTGCGCGACGTACTGCACTACCCGGCCACCGGGGTGTGGGCCGAGGAGACCCTGCGCCGCCTGCACGCCCCGTCGGGGCCGCCGCCCGACCTCGGCCACCTCGGAGCCCTCGCCGCAGCCGCCGCCCTGCGCGCCCGGATCGCCTTCACCCACACCCTGCGGCCCCTGCACGGACGGCTCGTGCTGCCCACCCTCGGACTGCTGCGCCCGGACCGGACCGGCCCGCTCGCCCTCACCGAACGCTCCTGGGACCCCGCGGACCCGGCCACCCTGCCCCTGCACGCCCTGCCCGGCGGCCGCACCGCCCTCGACGACCTCGACCCCTACCGGGCACCCGGCCCCGCGCGCCCCGCGCCCGCCCGCCCCGCCCGCCGGCTCACGCCCAAGGGACACAAGCGCTGGGACACCCAGTGGACCGGCGCGCTCACCCTGCTCCAGCGCTACGACACCACCCGCGCGCAGGAGACCGTGCAACTGCTGCGCTCCGTCGTCCCGCTCGGCGGCGGCTCCCGCTCCAGCGGCGCGACCCTCCCCGCGGCCGCCGGCTCCGTCCTGGCCCGCGCGCAGGCCCCGCCCGCGCTGGCCGCCACCCTCGTCCACGAGGTGCAGCACGGCAAGCTGACCGCCCTCACCGACGTCCTGACCCTGCACACCGCCGACCGCACGCCCCGCCACTGGGCCCCCTGGCGCAGCGACCCCCGCCCGCTGGAGGGACTCCTGCACGGCACCTACGCCCACCTGGCCCTGGCCGGGTACTGGCAGCGCGCCGCCCTCTACGGGGCGCGCGGCGCCTGGGCCCAGCACGCCCGGATCCGCGCCCAGGTGGCCGCCGTACTGCCCGCACTGCGCGCCCACGAGCGACTGACGTCCGCCGGACGGGAGTTCACCGACGCGATGGCCGCCGCCGAACGGGCCATGGACGAACTCCCGCCCCCCGGCGACCAGCACGCCGCCGCCCGCCGGGCCGTCGACCGCGAACGCGCCGCCTGGTGCGAGGCACACCCCGAACTCGTGCCGTTCGCACAAGGTTGACGGGCCGTCCGCTGCGGTAGGTTTTCAACCCCGTCCACTGCCCGGATTCCAGGGAGACGGTCGCATGACCACCGGTAGTCGGCAGGACCAGGGCCCAGCCGCTGGGCCGCAGCGCTTCGTCATCAGCTTCGCCGGTTTCAACCGCCCCTGGGCCGTGTGGATCGCCCACCGCCTGGAGGAGCACGGCCACCGCGCGTCCCTCCAGCGCTGGGACCCGCAGAACAGCGCCGGCCTCGACCAGGCCCTCGACGACCTCGCCCGCTCCGGGAGCCGGGTCGTCCTCGTGCTCAGCGAGCGCTACTTCTCCGCCGGCACCCACACCGACGAGGAGTGGAACACGGCGCTGCGCGCGGTCACCGACCGGCACCCCGACCGGTTCGCGGCGGTCTGCCTCACCGACGCGCCGCTGCCCACCGCCGTGGCCGTCCTGGAGAAGACCGACCTGTGGGGCCTCGACGCGTACGAGGCCGAGTACCGGGTGCTGCGCCGGCTGGAGCTGTCCACCGACCGGATCGGCACCGAGACCGGCCGCCGCGGCCCCCGCTTCCCCAACGACCCGCCCGAGATCTGGGGCCGCGTCCCGCGTCGCAACCCCCGCTTCACCGGCCGCAACGACGTCATCGGCACCCTGCGCGAAGCCCTCGCCGAGGCCCCGACCGGCGCCTCCACCGTCACCCTCCTCGGGCTCTCCGGCGTCGGCAAGACCCAGGTCGCCACCGAGTACGCCTACCGCTTCGCCTCCGAGTACGACGTGGTGTGGTGGGTCCCCGCCGAAGACCGGCCCACCCTGCGCGAACGCCTCGCCGATCTGGCCCCCGCGCTCGGACTGCCGCGCGGCGCGGGCAGCTACGGCGAGCAGATCCGGGCCGTGCTGGAAGCGCTGCGGCGCGGATCCCCGTACAGCCGCTGGCTGATGGTCTTCGACGGCTGCGACAACCCCGACGACCTCATCGACCTGCTGCCCTCCGGCGCCGGCGACGTCATCATCACCTCCCGCAACCGCGAGTGGGCCGCCCGCCACACCAGCCTCGTCGAAGTCCCGCTCTACGCCCGCCCCGAGTCCGTCACCTTCATCCGCCGCCGGGCCCGCCGGCTCAGCCCCGACGAGGCCGACCAACTCGCCGAGGCCCTGGAGGACTACCCGCTCGCCCTCGACCAGACCGCCGGCTGGCTCGCCGACTCCCCGCTGACGGTCGGCGACTACCTGGCGCTGCTCCAGCGCCGACTGGACTCCCGCGAGGCCGTCACCGTCTCCGACGACTACCCGCTGCCCTTCCCCACCGCGCTGGCCATACTCCTCAACAACGTGCGGGAGAACTTCCCCGACGCCCTCGCCCTGCTGCGGCTGTTCGTCTTCTTCGCCCCCGGGCCCGTGCCGCTGCGGCTGCTGCGCGAATTCCCCGCCGACGACGTGCCCGAACAGCTCGCCGGGCTGATCAACGACCAGATCCGGTGGAACGCGGCCCTCAACAAACTCGTCCAGTTCTCCGTCGTCCGCCTGGAGTACTCGGACCTGCCCGTGGAGGAGGGCGGCGGCGGGCTGGAGACCGTACAACTGCACCGCATGGTCCACGGCATCGTCCGCGAGAACCTCTCCGAGGAGGAGGCCGGACCGCTCTCCCGCGCCGTCCGCCAGGTCCTCGCCGCGGCCGACCCCGGCCGGCCCTCCGACTCCCGGCTCTGGCCCCGGTACGCCGAACTCGTCCCGCACCTGGGCCCGTCCGGGGTCATCACCAGCAGCAACCCGCGGATCCAGACCTTCCTGCTGCACTGCCTGCGCTACCTCATCCTCGCCGGGGAGTACCGCACCTGCCTGCGACTGTCCGAGGAGACCGACCAGGTCTGGCGGAACATGCTGGGCGAGGACCACCCCAAGGTCCGCGAGCTCAGCTACCAGTACGGCGGAGCCCTGCGCAACCTCGGCCTGTTCCGGCGGGCCGAGACCCTCACCCGGGCCCGCGCCGCCGAACTCACCGAAGAGCGCGGCGACCGCGACCTGGAGACCCTGCGCGCCACCAGCTCGTACGGCGGAGTCCTGCTGTGCATCGCCAAGTTCGAGCCCGCCCGGGAAATCTTCGAGCACTGCCTGACCACCTACCGCGAACTGCTCGGCGAGGACGACTCCACCACCCTGGCCGCCCAGAACAACCTCGCCGCCACCTACCGCCTCCTCGGCCGCTACCAGGACTCCTACGACCTCGACCTGGACACCCTGCGCCGCCGCGAGCGCGTCCTGAGGGCCCACCACATCTCCACCCTGTCCTCGGGCATCGCCTGCGCGATGGGGCTGCGGCTGATGGGCCGCTACCGGGAGGCGCAGACCCGCCAGGAACAGGGCCTCAAGGTCAACACGCAGGTACTGGGCCTCGACCACCCGCAGACCCTGCGGGCCGAACACAACCTGGGGATGTGCCTGCGCCGCTCCGGGGACATCGCGGGCGCGGGCCGGCGGCTGCGGATCGTGTGGGAGCGGGCCACGCGCGTCTTCGGGGTCGACTACCCGTGGACGCTGATGGTGGCCTCCGACTACGCGACCTATCTGAGGGAGTACGGGGACGTCGGCGAGGCCCGCCGGATCTCCGAGGACGTGGTCCGCGGCTACCAGTCGCAACTCGGCCTCGCCCACCCGTACAGCATCGGCACGGTGGGCAACCTGGGCCTGATCCTGCGGGCCCAGGGCGAACGGGCGGAAGCCCTGTCCCTCGCGGAGCAGGCGCTGGTCGGCATGCGGGGCGCGGTCGGTGACCGGCATCCGTGGGCGCTGGGCTGCGCGCTGAACGCCACCGGGCACCGCAACATCACCGGGCACCGGGAGGACGCGCTGTCCCTGAGCCGGGAGACCCTGCGGGGTGCGGAACAGGTCCTCGGGCCGGACCATCCGATGACGCTGAGCGCGCAGATCGCCCTGGCGGCGGACCTGCGCTCGGTCCGCGAGGACGAGGAGGCGGCCAAGCACGAGGACGCGGGCATCAAGGCGTTGACCCGCACCCTGGGAGCCCAGCACGTCCACACCATCTCCGCGAAACAACGCGTCCGCCCGTACTGGGACTTCGAGCCCCAGCCGTAGCCCTGGCCGGGCGGTGCGAGGCCGGGTGCGGCTCCGCCGCTGGGGCTCCGCCCCAGACCCCGCGCCTCAAACGCCGGCGGGGCTGGATTTGGCTGATGCCGTCCGCCCAATCCAGCCCTCCGGCGTTTGAGGAGCGGGTCCGGGCGGAGCCCGGTGCCCGGCGGAGCCGGGTTCTACGTCGGCGGGGCTGCGATGCCGGAAGGCCCGGCTCCCCCGAGAGGGGCCGGGCCTTCCGTACTGCTGAGCCGCGCAGCGACTAGGCCTCGAAGACCTCGTTCAGCAGGAGCTGCTGCTCCGCCTGGTGGCGCTTCGCGGAGCCCACCGCCGGGGACGAGCCGTGCGGGCGCGAGATGCGCCGCAGGCGCTCGCCCGCCGGGACGTCCGCGCCGACCGCCAGGTCGAGGTGGTCGATCAGGTTCAGCGCGATGAACGGCCACGCACCCTGGTTCGCCGGCTCCTCCTGCGCCCAGATGTACTTGGCCGCGTTCGGGAACTTGGCGATCTCCGCCTGGAGCTCCGCACCCGGGAGGGGGTACAGGCGCTCGATGCGGAGGATGGCGGTGTCGGTGATGCCGCGCTTCTCCCGCTCGGCCTCCAGGTCGTAGTAGACCTTGCCCGCGCAGAAGACGACCTTGCGGACCGCGTTCGCGTCCACCGTCGTGTCACCGATGACCGGACGGAACGAACCGGTCGTGAACTCCTCCGCCTTCGACGCCGCGGCCTTCAGACGCAGCATCGACTTCGGCGTGAAGACGACCAGCGGCTTGTGGTGCGGGTTGTGGACCTGCCAGCGCAGCAGGTGGAAGTAGTTCGACGGCAGGGTCGGCATGGCGACCGTCATGTTGTTCTGCGCGCACAGCTGGAGGAAGCGCTCCGGGCGGGCGGACGAGTGGTCCGGGCCCTGGCCCTCGTAGCCGTGCGGGAGGAGCAGGGTGACGCCGGAGGTCTGGCCCCACTTCTGCTCCGCCGAGGAGATGAACTCGTCGACGACGGTCTGCGCGCCGTTGACGAAGTCACCGAACTGGGCCTCCCAGAGGACCAGCGCGTCCGGGCGGGCCAGCGAGTAGCCGTACTCGAAGCCCATGGCCGCGTACTCGGAGAGCAGCGAGTCGTAGACGTTGTAGCGGGCCTGGTCGTCCGAGAGGTACAGCAGCGGGGTGTAGTCCTCGCCCGTCTCCCGGTCGATGAGGACCGCGTGGCGCTGGCCGAACGTGCCGCGGCGGGAGTCCTGGCCGGACAGCCGGACCGGGGTGCCCTCCATCAGCAGCGAACCGAAGGCCAGGGTCTCGCCCATGCCCCAGTCGATGGTGCCGTCGTCGATCATCGCCGCGCGGCGCTGCAGCTGCGGCAGCAGACGCGGGTGGACGGTGACGCCCTCGGGGATGTTGACCTGGGACTCGGCGATCCGCTTGACGACGTCCTGCGAGATCGCGGTGTTCATGGTCACCGGGAACTCGGCCTGCGCGGCCGGGGAGACCGGCGGGGCGAGCGCGGGCTGCGTGGCGGCCTCGCGGACCTCCGCGAAGACCTTCTCCAGCTGGCCCTGGAAGTCCTGCAGCGCCTGCTCGGCCTCTTCCAGCGTGATGTCGCCGCGACCGATGAGGGACTCGGTGTACAGCTTGCGCACCGAGCGCTTCTTGTCGATCAGGTCGTACATCAGCGGCTGCGTGAACGCCGGGTTGTCGGACTCGTTGTGGCCGCGGCGGCGGTAGCAGATGAGGTCGATGACCACGTCCTTGTTGAACGCCTGGCGGAACTCGAACGCCAGACGGGCAACGCGGACCACGGCCTCCGGGTCGTCGCCGTTCACGTGGAAGATCGGCGCCTCGATCATGCGGGCCACGTCGGTCGCGTACATCGAGGAACGCGAGGACTCCGGGGCGGCGGTGAAGCCGACCTGGTTGTTGATGACCACGTGCACGGTGCCGCCGGTGCGGTAACCGCGCAGCTGCGACATGTTCAGCGTCTCGGCGACCACGCCCTGGCCGGCGAAGGCCGCGTCGCCGTGCAGGGCCAGCGGCAGGACGGTGAAGTCCGTGCCGCCCTTGTTGATGACGTCCTGCTTGGCGCGGGCGACACCCTCCAGGACCGGGTCGACCGCCTCCAGGTGCGAGGGGTTCGCGACGAGCGAGACCTTGATCTGCTCCCCGTCCAGGCCGGTGAACGTGCCCTCGGCGCCCAGGTGGTACTTCACGTCGCCGGAGCCGTGCATCGACTTCGGGTCGAGGTTGCCCTCGAACTCGCGGAAGATCTGCGCGTACGACTTGCCGACGATGTTCGCCAGGACGTTCAGGCGGCCGCGGTGGGCCATGCCGATGACGACCTCTTCGAGGCGGGCCTCGGCGGCCGAGTCGATGACGGCGTCGAGCAGCGGGATGACGGACTCGCCGCCCTCCAGGGAGAAGCGCTTCTGGCCGACGTACTTCGTCTGCAGGAAGGTCTCGAAGGCCTCGGCCGCGTTCAGCCGGCGCAGGATGCGCAGCTGCTCCTCGCGCTCCGGCTTGCTGTGCGGGCGCTCGATGCGGTCCTGGATCCAGCGGCGCTGCTTCGGGTCCTGGATGTGCATGAACTCGACACCGGTGGTGCGGCAGTACGAGTCGCGCAGCACGCCGAGGATGTCACGGAGCTTCATCATCGACTTGCCGGAGAAACCGCCGACCGCGAACTCGCGCTCCAGGTCCCACAGGGTGAGGCCGTGCTCGGTGATGTCGAGGTCGGGGTGCTTGCGCTGCTTGTACTCCAGCGGGTCGGTGTCGGCCATGACGTGGCCGCGGACCCGGTAGGAGTGGATCAGCTCGAAGACGCGGGCGGCCTTCGTGACGTCGTCGTCGTGCGAGGCGTCGATGTCCCGGAGCCAGCGCACGGGCTCGTACGGGATGCGCAGCGCCTCGAAGACGTCGTCGTAGAAGCCGCTCTCGCCGAGCAGCAGGTTCGCGACGATGCGCAGGAACTCGCCGGAGGCCGCGCCCTGGATGACCCGGTGGTCGTAGGTCGAGGTCAGGGTCATGACCTTCGAGATGCCCAGCTTGTTCAGGGTGTCCTGCGAGGTGCCCTGGAACTCGGCGGGGTAGTCCATGGAACCGACGCCCATGATGACCGACTGTCCGGGCATCAGGCGGGGCACGGAGTGCACGGTGCCCAGGCCGCCGGGGTTGGTGAGGGAGACCGTCACACCGGTGAAGTCGTCCATCGTCAGCTTGCCGACGCGGGCGCGGCGGACGATGTCCTCGTAGGCCTGCCAGAACTCGAAGAAGTTGAGGGTCTCGGCCTTCTTGATGCCGGCGACGACGAGCTGGCGGTCGCCGTTGGGCTTCACCAGGTCGATCGCGAGACCGAAGTTGATGTGCTCGGGCTTGACCAGGGTCGGCTTGCCGTCCTTCTCCGCGAAGGAGTGGTTCATGGCCGGCATGGCCTTGATCGCCTGCACCATCGCGTAGCCGATGAGGTGCGTGAAGGAGATCTTCCCGCCCCGCGCGCGCTTGAGGTGGTTGTTGATGACGATGCGGTTGTCGAACAGCAGCTTCACCGGGACGGCGCGGACGGACGTGGCCGTCGGGACCTCGAGGGAGGCGTTCATGTTCTTGGCTACGGCAGCCGCCGGGCCGCGGAGCGTCACCAGCTCGGGGCCCGTGGGGGCCTCGGTGGCGGGCGCGGCCTTCTGGGGGGCTACGGAGGGGGCGGGCGCGGCCGGTGCGGCGGCCGGGGCCTGGGAGGTGACAGTCACAGCAGGGGCACCAGAGGGGGTGGCAGGAGCAGGGGCAGGAGCTGACACAGGCGGAGGAGTCGACGCTGCGGGCGCTGCGGCGCGAGCCGCCCCCGTGGCGGCGGCGTCGGCGACCTGAGGAGCTGCGACGGTGGTGGCGGCCTGTGCGGAGGCGCCATCCGTCGTCGGGGTCTTCACGGGCTCTTCGGCCTTGACCGGAGCGGCAGCGCCCCCCGGCTTGTAGTCGGCGAAGAAGTCCCACCAGGCCCGGTCGACCGAGTTCGGGTCCTGGAGGTACTGCTGATAGATCTCGTCGACGAGCCACTCGTTCGCGCCGAAGCCTGAGGCAGGGTTCTTCCCGCCTTCTGCTGCTTCGGTCGTGGTGCTCGGGTTACTGGGGGACTGTGGCGACACGGCGGCAACCGCCCTCTTCCGCTTCACAAGGTATGGACAGCGGGAATAAAGGCTACGCCTCCTGGGCCGTGAGATGCAGACCAGGCGGGAGATCCGTCATGTAGGTCACATCGAACGGCGGGTTTCACCGTCTGGAATGGCGGGAAACAAGCGTGGTTCGGGTAGGGGGCACCGAGGTTGCGGCCCCCATGGCTTCGCACCCCTGACGGACCCCGGGTACGTGTGGCCGAGATCATGTCCTTCCCACTCGAACCCTACGTCAACACGGCGCCTATGAGCTGCCCGGAAGCGTGACGAGGATGCGGCAGCCCCGTGACGATTCGGCCACTCCGATCCGGCCCCCGTGCAGTTCCACGGCCCAGCGCGCGATCGCCAGGCCCAGCCCGGTACCGCCGTCGCCGCCGCGCGCGCTGCCCCGGTTGAACCGCTCGAAGACCCGGGCGCGCTCGGCCTCCGGGATGCCGGGCCCTTCGTCCCGTACTTCCAGAGCCAGGCTCCCGGGCGCGTCGCCGCCCCGGGCGCGGACCGTGACCCGGCCGTGCGGGGGGCTGTGCTTGACCGCGTTGTCGATCAGGTTCGCCACCACCTGGTGCAGCCGCTCGGCATCCGCGTACGCCGTCAGCTCGGGCGGGTGCACGTCCAGGTGCAGGTGCACGTCGTTGCGGGTGTGCCCGCCCGAACCGGAGAGCAGCCCCGGCCGGCCGGCCGCCGCCAGCCCCGACTCCTTCAGGACGCCCGACAGGTACGGCCACACCTCGAAGCGGCGCGCCTTCAGCGGGACCACCCCGTTGTCCACCCTGGACAGGTCCAGCAGGGTCTCCACGAGCCGGCCCAGACGCTCGGTCTGCTTCAGCATCGTGCGCATGGTCTCCGGATCGGCGGCCGAGACCCCGTCGACCACGTTCTCCAGGACCGCGCGGAGCGCGGCGATCGGCGTGCGCAGCTCGTGCGAGACGTTGGCCACGAGCTCCTTGCGGTGCCGGTCCACCGCCTCCAGGTCGTCCGCCATCAGGTTGATCGTGGCGGCCAGGTCGCCCAGCTCGTCGCGGCGCCCCGCCCCGCGCACCCGCCGGGTGTAGTCGCCGTGGGAGATCGCCCGGGCCACCGTGGTCATGTCGTCCAGCGGCGCCGTCAGGCTGTGCGCCACGAACTGCGTGATCAGCATCGAGGCGATCACCGAGAAGACCGTGATGAAGCGCAGCTCGGTCTCGGTGCGCAGGGCCACCAGCAGCAGGCCCGTCGTGATGAAGACCGAGACCACCACGAGCGTGCCCAGCTTGGTCTTGATCGAGAAGGGCGAGAAGGGCCGCAGCCCTTCCCCCGGCGGCCGGCGGCCGGTCACGCCTGCGCCGGGGTCTCCAGGGCGTACCCGACGCCGTGGACCGTACGGATCCGCTCGGCGCCGATCTTCCGGCGCAGGGCCTTGATGTGGCTGTCGACCGTACGCGTCCCCGACGCGTCGGCCCAGTCCCAGACCTCCGCCAGCAGCTGCTCCCGGGAGAGCACCGCCCGCGGGGTCCCGGCCAGGCACACCAGCAGGTCGAACTCGGTCGGCGTCAGGTGCACGTCCTCGGCCTGCACCCGGACCCGGCGCTGCGCGTGGTCGATCTCCAGGTCGCCCAGGCGCAGGGTGGCCCCGCGCGGGGTGTGCGCGGCGAGGGTCGCCCGCTCCACGCGCCGCAGCAGCACGTGCACCCGGGCGGCCAGCTCGCGCATCGAGAACGGCTTCGTCATGTAGTCGTCCGCGCCGACCCCGAGCCCGACCAGCAGGTCCGTCTCGTCGTCCCGGGCGGTGAGCATCAGCACCGGGACCGGGCGCTGGGCCTGGACCCGACGGCAGACCTCCAGCCCGTCGAAGCCGGGCAGCATCACGTCGAGGACGAGGAGCTCGGGGAGCCAGGTCTCGGCCGCGGCGACGGCGGCCGGGCCGTCCGAGGCCGTCTGCACCTGGAAGCCCTCGGCCCGCAGGCGGGCCGCGATGGCCTCGGCGATGGTCCGGTCATCCTCGACGACGAGTACGCGCCGCTGGGCGCCAGGTGTCGCCGAGGCTCCGTTGTGGGTGGTGTGTGTCTGTTCCATGTCCCGTCCCGGTGCCGACCGTGCTGATCCGTACTGATCCCGCTGATCCCGCTGATCCTTCTGATCCCGTGTGTCAGGGGTGCAGCGTAGAGGAGGCTCCAGCCCGCGGCTACGCAGGGTTCCCACATGCCGGTTTGTATCGAAAGTCCAGATGGGGGGCGGTATGTGGGGGGTATCGGCCGGGGCCGGCCGGGCGTGGGCCGGGGCTCTGGCCAGGGTCCGGACTACCCCTCGAACCCGGGGAGCGCGCTCAGTACGCCCGCCAGCGCGGGCGGCATGGACCCGTCGTCGGTGGCCACCTCGAAGCCGCCGTGGACGAACGCGTACATGTATCCGTCGTAGACCACCGGGCCCCCCGTCGAGACCCTCGGCAGGTGCGGGAAGTCGGCCTTCTTCAGGGCGGCGCGCAGGGCGTCCAGGTCCTCCGGCGACATCTTTCCGGTCCCCGTCGGCTTGGCCTTGGCGTCGAGTCGGGTCCAGGAGCCGTCGCCCTTGACGATCACGGTGTGGGTCCGACCGGCGAAGCCTCCGCTGCGGGTCACGCGCACGAGGGTCTCGGCGGCGTCGGGGGACGTGCCGGCGGTGGGGCTCGCGGCGGCGGTGGCGGTGGCCGAAGGCGAAGCGGACGGCGATCCGGACGGCGGGCCGGACAACGGTTCGGACGGCGCGCGGGAAGGCGAGCCGGTCAGCGTGCCGGAAGACGAGCCGGACGGCCCGCACCCCGCCAGGACCACCGCACTCAGCAGTACCGCCGCAACCGCTCGGAACGCGCGCACACCCACCTCCGCAGGTACTCGGGCCGAACCCCGAGTATGGAGTCCCCACACCCGTAACGACAGCACCCGGAGGCCGACATCCGCCGCATCGCCCCCTGGCGCGTGCTGCCTCCGCTGCTCGCCGTCCTCCTCGGCCTCTGGGGCCTGGAGCGCGGCGGCAGCATGTGGCGCGACGAGTCCGTCACCTGGCAGGTGGCCCACCGGCCGCTCGGCGGGATCTGGCAGCTGCTGGGCGAGGTCGACGCCGTACACGGCCTGTACTACCTGCTGATGCACGGGGTCTTCCTGGCCTGGGACGGCGGCCTCTGGGCCCTGCGGCTGCCCTCCGTCGCCGCCACCGCCCTCGCCGCCGCCGGGGTGGCCGCCGTCGCCCACCGGCTCGCGGGGGAGCGGACCGCGCTGCTCGCCGGCCTCGGGTACGCCCTCCTCCCGCCCGTGCAGATGTACGCCCAGGAGGGGCGCTCGTACGCGCTCGTCGCGGCGGCGGTGGTGTGGGCGACGTACCTGATGCTGCGCGAGCGCTGGACCTCGTACGCGGTGGTGCTGCTGCTGGGGTGCTGGCTGCACGAGTTCGCGGCGCTGGCCCTGCTCGCCCACGCCTTCCCCGCGTGGCGCTCGCGCGGCTGGCGCGTCGCCGCCGGGGCGGTCGCGGCGCTGCTGCTGCCGCTGGCCCTGGTGAGCGCGCGGCAGGCGCAGCAGCAGCTGGGCTGGCTCGGCCGGCCGTCGTGGCAGGACTGGACGGCGTACGGGGTGCTCGCGCTCGGCTGCCTGCTGCTCGCGCGGGGAGCGGAGCGAGAGCTCGTACGGGTGGCGCTGCCGCTCGCGCTGCTGCCGCCGGGGCTGCTGATGGCGGTCTCCCTCGTGCACCCCTGGTACGTCGACCGGTACGTGCTCTACGCGCTGGCCGGCTTCGCCCTGCTGGCGGGAGCCCGGTTGGCGGGAGCCCGGCCGGCCGCCGCGCGCGGGTGGTGGCCGTGGCTGCTGGTCGGGGCGCTCCTCGTGCCGTTCGGGTGGTGGTCGGTGTGGCTCCGTACGCCCGACAGCCGCAAGGACGACGTTCTCGCGGTGGCGGCCGCCGTCCGGGAACGGGCGGAGCCGGGGGACGCGGTGGTGTTCATGCCCTCGCGGCGGCGCGAGTGGCTGCTGTCCTCGCCCGGGCTGTACGGGGAACTCCGCGACGTCGCCCTCGCCCGCACCCCGGCGGCCTCGCACAGCCTCCAGGGCACGGAACTGCCGCCGGACGCGATCCGCGCGGCCCTGCTCGCCTCGCCCCGGGTGATCGCCCTGATGGATCCGGCCGACCAGCCCCTGGATCCGTACCCGGGAGAGGCGGCCAAGCGGGAAGCGTTGGCCGCCGAGTTCGAGCGCTGCTCGGTGACGGGGGTGCGGGGGGCCCGGGTGGCGGTGTACGCCAGGCCGGGCGGGTGCGGCTGAACGGCGGTGCCGGTGGGGTGGCTGCGGGGGGCCGGGGTCGGTGCCTCGGGTCGTGCCGGGGGAGGGCGGCTGCCCCGTCCCCGACCCCGACCGGTACGACTCGCAGCCGACCCGGCCTCGCCGGCGTTTGAGGCGCGGGTCAGGGCGGCGCCCTGGGAACGGTGGAAGGGCGGGTCGGCGACCAGCTCCGCGCAGCGGCACACCGCCCGCAGCCAAACGCCGGACCCCAGCCACGACTTGTGGCCCCGTGCGCGAGGATGGGGCGACCCCCCGTACCCACCCCCGGAGGCCCAGATGCCCGCACCCGAGATCCCGGTACCCGGCCCGCTCGTCGGGGTCGACTGGCTGGCCGGGAGGCTGGGGGAGCCCGGGCTGGTCCTCTTCGACGCCTCCGTCGGCGCCCACCGCGCCGCGCCCCGGCGGATACCCGGCGCCCGGCCGTTCGACCTCGACGGCGCCCTGTCCGACCACGCGGCAGCGGCCCCGCACACCATGCCGGGCGTGGGGGAGTTCACCGAGGAGATGCGGGCCCTCGGGGTGGACGACGACGCCACCGTCGTGGTCTACGACGGCGCCGGCGTCTACTCCAGCGCCCGCGCCTGGTGGATGCTGCGCGCCATGGGCTTCGACCGCGCCGCGGTGCTGGACGGGGGGCTGCCGGCCTGGACGGCCGCCGGTCTGCCCGTCGAGGACACCGGCCCGGCCTACGACGGCCCGCGCGGCTCCTTCACCGCCCGGCCGCGTCCCGGGCTCCTGGTCGACAGCGCCACCGTGGCCGCGGCCCTGGTCGATCCGGCCGCCGCCGTCCTCGATGCCCGCACCCGCGGGCGCTTCGCCGGGACCGCCCCGGAGCCCCGCCCGGGGCTGCGCTCCGGCCACATGCCGGGCGCGCTCAATCTCCCCTTCGGGGAACTCCAGGGGCCCGACGGCCTGATGCGCCCGGTCGGGGAACTCCGTGAGGCCTTCGAAGCGTTGACCGGGGACCGGGAGCGGCTCTACTTCAGCTGCGGATCCGGCGTGACGGCCTGCGTGCTCGCCCTCGGCGCGGACCTCGCCGGGTACGAGGAGCTGGCGGTGTACGACGGCTCGTGGAGCGAGTGGGGCATGCCGTCGGAGCTCCCCGTGACCACGCCTGGGAGGGGAGCCGGGGGTTAACCCCACCCGGGGTCCGGGTACCGGCCCCATCGGTTGCGCGGCCGTCCCGCGCGAGCATCGAGGCATGACTTCTCACACCGCGTCAGCCCGCATCGCGATCGTCGCCCTGGGGGCCGGACTCCTCCTGGCCGGTTGTTCCTTCGGGGACGGGCCGAAGAAGACGGCGACCGCCGACGACACGGTCGCCGAGCCCGTCACCTCGGTGGAGGTGGACGACGCCCGGGCCGGTTCGATCGAGGTCACCCCCGGAACCGGCCCCGGCGTCACGGTCCGCCGCACCGTCCACTACCGCGGCGACACCACGCCGACGCCCGGCCGGCGGGTCGCCGACGGCGTGCTGACCTTCACCGACGGCTGCCCCTCCGCCACCTCCACCTGCTACGTCGACTACCGCCTGGAGGTCCCGGCCGCCGCCACGGTCAAGCTGAAGAGCAGCAGCGGCCGCATCTCGGTGACGGGCGTGGCCGCGGCCGAGGTGCGGGCGGACTCCGGCAAGGTCACCGCCGACCGGATCGCCGGCCCGCTGAAGATCCGTACGTCCTCGGGCGCGATCACCGCCACCGGCCTGTCCGGACCGGACGCGGACGTCCACTCGGACTCCGGCGACACCCGCCTGGACTTCACGAAGGCCCCGTCCTCCGTACGTGCCGAAACCTCCTCGGGCAACGTCACCCTGAAGGTCCCCCGGGCCCCGTACCGGCTCGCGGTCACCACCACCTCCGGCGCCCGCGAGGTCTCCCTGCCCTCGGACCCCGCCGCCCCCGCCGGCCTCTCGGCGAAGACCACCTCGGGGGACGTGCACATCTCCGCCGTGTGACGCAGGTCACGGGAATGGCCGCGCCCGGGCGGACAACATCGGGTGTGGACTTCACTCTGCACGCCCGCGTACGGGACGGGGACCCCGAGGCGTTCCGCGAACTGTTCGCGGCCCACGCCCGGTTGGTCTACCGGCACGCGGTCCGGACGACCGGCGACCGGGCCCTGGCCGAGGACGTGGTCTCGCTGACCTTCCTGGAGGCCTGGCGGCTGCGGGCGAAGCTCCGCGACGAGGGCGGCAGCCCCCGCCCCTGGCTGATGGGCATCGCGACGAACGTGCTGCGCAACACCTCCCGCGCCGCTCGCCGCTACGACCGGGCACTGCTCCGGCTCCCCGACCCGACGGCCGTGCCGGACTTCGCCGACGAGCTGGTCGGGCGGCTGGCGGACGCCGAGCAGCTTGCGGCCGCCCACCTGGCGCTCGGTCGGCTGCGGCGGGCGGAGCGCGAGGTGTTCACCCTCGTCGTCTGGTCCGGCCTCGGCTACGCGGAGGCGGCCGAGGCCTTGGGCATCCCGGTCGGCACCGTGCGCTCCCGGCTCTCCCGGGCCCGCGACCGGCTGCGGAGGCTCGCGGCGCAGGAGTTGGCGAAAGGTGCCCGCCCGGCGGAACCCCCGGCCGCCGGCGGACAAGTACGGGGTGACCGCGCCGCAGCGGTCCGGTCGACCAAGAGGTGGAACCGATGACGCTCAATCCGTGGCGACGGCAGGAGCCGCTCGACCTCGCGGAGTTGGCCCGGCTGCTGCCGGCCCCGGGCGACCCGGCCCTGCCGCCCGACCGCCGACTCCTGATCGAGGGGCGCCTGATGGACGAGATCGACCGCCGGGGCACGGGCTTCGGGGTGCGCTTCAGGCGTCCGGCCTGGCTCGCCGTACCGGCCGTACTGGCCGTGGCCCCCGGGGGGGCCGCCGCCCCCGGCCGGGCCGGCCGCGCGCCGCCCGCCCGGCCCCCCCCCCACGGCACCAGGTAAAGCCGGGCGGGCCCCCGGACCCAGGCGGGCGCTCCTGGCGCCCGCCCGGCCACCCCTACCCGGCCGACCGCGCCCGCGCCGCGGCCGCGCCCGGGGCCACCGGCCTGGCCGACGGCGAGCCGCCGGCCGGCAACCCGCGCATCGTCACCTGTTACAGCGAGGCGGACCCGAGGACCGAGGCCCGCGTCGACACCTTCCTCGGGGCCCGGCCCGGAGAGCCGGATCCGGGCGCCGTCCGCTCCGGGCAGTCCGCGCTCGGGACCTGCGCCGACCTGTGGCAGTGGAAGTGGATCGAACCGGGACGGGCAGGGCGCCCCGACCCCGGGGAGCCGCAGAACACACCGCGCCTGGCGCCCGGCGTGGGCAACGTGCCGCTCCTGGACGCCTGCGTCCGCGCGGACGGCCGGGCCGTGGTCTTCCCCGGCGGGCCCGGCACCTGCCGGGTCCTCGGCCTGCCGTCCATGCCGGACGAGCCGGAGGGCTGATCGGGCTGTTCGCCCCCGGCGAACGGGCGTTGGGGAACATTGGGCCGCGCAGATGCATTGAGTCGGCATAGCTCAACTTCACTGCCGGAGGGAAGATCATGGCTTCGACGTCCGTAACGCTCACCCTGCCCGTGCTGCCGCTTGACGACGAGGTCGTGCTGCCCGGAATGGTCGTCCCGCTGGACCTGTCCGATGCCGAGGTGCGGGCCGCCGTAGAGGCCGCGCAGGCGGCGGTGGGCACGGGGAAACCCCGGGTGCTGCTCGTGCCGCGCGTCGACGGGACGTACGCCGGGACGGGCGTGCTCGGGACCGTCGAGCAGGTCGGGCGGCTGTCCGACGGGGACCCCGGGGCGCTCATCCGCGGCCGCGGGCGGGTCCGGATCGGGGCCGGGACCACCGGGCCCGGGGCCGCGCTCTGGGTCGAGGGCGAGACCGTCGACGAGACGGTGCCCGACCCGCTGCCGGGCGCGGTGACCGAGCTCGTCAAGGAGTACAAGGCGCTCGCCACCAGCTGGCTCAAGAAGCGCGGGGCCTGGCAGGTCGTGGACCGGGTCCAGCAGATCGAAGGGGTCTCGGCGCTCGCCGACAACTCCGGCTACTCGCCGTTCCTGACCGTGGCCCAGAAGATCGAGCTGCTGGAGACCGCCGACCCGGTCGCGCGCCTCCGGATGGCGATCAAGGCACTCAGCGACCACCTCGCCGAGCAGGACGTCGCCGAGTCCATCGCCAAGGACGTCCAGGACGGCGTCGACAAGCAGCAGCGCGAGTTCCTGCTGCGCCGCCAGCTGGAGGCCGTACGCAAGGAACTGCGCGAGCTGAACGGCGAGACGGACGGCGAGGAGTCCGACGACTACCGGGCCCGCGTCGAAGCCGCCGACCTCCCCGAGAAGGTGCGCGAAGCCGCGCTCAAGGAGGTCGACAAGCTGGAGCGGTCCAGCGACCAGAGCCCCGAGGGCTCCTGGATCCGGACCTGGCTCGACACCGTCCTCGAACTGCCCTGGAACGAGCGCACCGAGGACCAGTACGACATCCGGGGCGCCCGGGCCGTCCTCGACGCCGAGCACGCCGGGCTGAGCGACGTGAAGGACCGCATCACCGAGTACCTCGCCGTCCGCAAGCGGCGCAGCGAGCGCGGCATGGGCGTCATCGGTGGCCGCCGCGGCGGCGCCGTCCTGGCCCTCGTCGGGCCGCCCGGCGTCGGCAAGACCTCGCTCGGCGAGTCCGTCGCGCACGCCATGGGCCGCAAGTTCGTCCGCGTCGCCCTCGGCGGCGTACGGGACGAGGCCGAGATCCGCGGCCACCGCCGTACGTACGTGGGCGCGCTGCCCGGGCGGATCGTACGGGCCATCAAGGAGGCCGGTTCCATGAACCCGGTCGTCCTCCTCGACGAGATCGACAAGGTCGGCTCCGACTACCGCGGCGACCCCGCCGCCGCCCTGCTGGAGGTCCTGGACCCGGCGCAGAACCACACCTTCCGGGACCACTACCTGGAGGTGGAACTGGACCTGAGCGACGTGGTCTTCCTGGCCACCGCCAACGTCCTGGAGGCCATTCCGGAGGCCCTCGCCGACCGGATGGAGCTCGTCCGGCTCGACGGGTACACCGAGGACGAGAAGGTCGTCATCGCCCGCGACCACCTGCTGCCGCGTCAGCTGGAGCGCGCCGGCCTCGCCGCCGACGAGGTGGTCCTGGAGGAGGACGCCCTGCGCAAGCTGGCCGGCGAGTACACCCGCGAAGCGGGCGTGCGCACCCTGGAGCGGTCCATCGCCCGACTCCTGCGCAAGGTGGCCTCGCAGCACGAGCTGGGGGAGCGCGAACTGCCCTTCCGGATCGGCGCCGACGACCTCCGCGGCCTGATCGGGCGGCCGCACCACGTGCCGGAGTCCGCCCAGGACCCCGCCGAGCGGCGCACCGCCGTCCCGGGCGTCGCCACCGGCCTCGCCGTCACCGGCGCGGGCGGCGACGTCCTCTTCGTCGAAGCCTCGCTCGCCGACCCCGAGACCGGCGCCGCCGGACTCACCCTCACCGGGCAGCTCGGCGACGTCATGAAGGAATCGGCGCAGATCGCGCTCAGCTTCCTGCGCTCGCACGGCGCGGAACTGGAACTGCCCGTCGCCGACCTGAAGGACCGGGGCGTGCACATCCACTTCCCGGCGGGCGCGGTGCCGAAGGACGGCCCGAGCGCGGGCATCACCATGACCACCGCCCTCGCCTCGCTGCTGTCCGGGCGGACGGTCCGCACGGACGTGGCGATGACCGGCGAGGTCTCCCTGACCGGGCGGGTCCTGCCGATCGGCGGGGTCAAGCAGAAGCTGCTGGCCGCGCACCGGGCCGGGCTGACCACGGTCATCATCCCGAAGCGCAACGAGGCCGACCTGGACGACGTCCCGGCCGAGGTTCTGGAGGGGCTGGAGGTGCACCCGGTGACGGACGTCCGCCAGGTACTGGCCCTCGCCCTCGCCGAGGCGGAGGTCCCGGTGGCGGCCGCCGCGTAGCGCCTGGCGGCGGGCCGGCGGGTTTGGGCGGGGCCGTTCGCCTGGGGCGGCCTCGTCCAGGCGGGGGTTTCGGTCGAGGCCGCCGCGTAGCGCCTGGCGGCGGGCCGGCGGGTTTGGGCGGGGCCGTTCTCCTGGGGCGGCCTCGTCCAGGCGGGGGTTTCGGTCGAGGCCGGCGCGTGGCGCCTGGCGGTGGGCGGGGCCGGTTTCGGCGGGGCCGGGCGCGCGCCGGGGCACCTCCTCGGGCGTCGAACGTTTCCAGGGGTCGGAGGGCCGAGGGTGGTTGCGTTCGACGCCCTGCGGGGGCGCCCCGGCACACACCCGACCCCACCGAAACCGGCGGGCGGTAGCGCCCGGGCCCGGCCCGGGTGCCCGTTCCGGCGGGGCCCCGGGCCGGCGGCGTGCCCGCTGCGAAATACTGGCCCCACCACCGAAGGAACCGAAGGAGCCGTACGTGCGCGGGAGCGAAGACCAGGAGTTCCTTGCCCTGGAGCGGGAACTGTCCGTCTTCCTCCGGCGGGCCCGCGCCTCCTCCGGCGAGATGGCCCGCGAGCTCCACCCCGAGCTGGAGCCGGCCGCGTACGGACTCCTCGTACGCCTGGAGGCGGCGGGCCGGCAGCGGGCCACCGAACTGGCCGCGTACTTCGGCGTCGGCAAGGCCACCATGAGCCGGCAACTGCGGGCCCTGGAGGTCCTGGGCTTGGTCGCCCGCGAGCCGGACCCCGCCGACGGCCGGGCCTTCCTGGTCGGCCTCACCGGAGAGGGCCGGGAGCGCTTCCTGCGGGTGCGCGACGCCCGCCGCGAGCAGTACATGCGCAAGCTGGCCGACTGGGACCGCGGCGAGGTCGCGGAACTGGCCCGTCTCCTGAACCAGTTGAACGCGGGCGGGGAGTAGACCCGGCGCTCGTACTCGCCCCGCCGGGGTCGGGTGTGCGTCGGGGCGTCCCCGCAGGGCGTCGAACGCAACCACCCTCGGCCCTCCGACCCCTGGAAACGTTCGACGCCCGAGGAGACGCCCCGTCGCGCGGCCGGCCCCGGCGGAACCCTCCGACCCGCCCGAGCGGCGCAGCAACCCGGCCCCCGGCCCAGGCGGACCGCACGCCTCGGAGCGCGGGGGCGGAGCCGCTGCGCGGAGCCTTCCCCCACCCCGCCCCTTCCCGAAACCGGGGCTCCGCCCCAGACCCCGCGCCTCAAACGCCGGCGAGGCTGGGTGTGGCCCGGCGCAGACACGCCGGCCCCTACAGCTCCGCGTACACCGCCGACGCGTCGTCGTGCCGCTTGCCGCGCGGCACCTCACGCGCCGGGTCGGACTCGATGGCGCGGACCCGGCCGATCAGGCCCTCCGCGCCCTCCTTGCGCAGCACCGCCAGGCACTGCGCCCAGTCGCCCTCCCCGAACGTGTCCGTCCACCGGCTCGCCCCGTCCGTGAGGGCGGCCACCGCCCGCACCCGGCCGCGCGGGGTGCGCCCCGTCACCGCCCGCCCCGCCACCGCGGGATCCGCGGCGGCCGTGAAGAAGCCGCCCTCCGCGTTGCGCAGGGCGTCCGTCGCCGCCGTCGACCGCAGCACCTCCCGCGGCACCCGGTCCAGCCGGTCGTCCAGCACCGCCGTCACCTCGCCCTCCGGCGCCTCGAGGAGCAGTACGGAGTCCGAGAGCACGAGGTGCTCCACGTAGGCCTCGTCCCAGCGGACCATCACCACCGTCGCCTGCGGGGTGCGGACGTGAGAAAGGTCACACGTGCCCCGGTGGGCATCGGCCGTGGCGCGGATCGCCTCCGCCAGGATCCGACGCAACGGCATGTCCCGCCGCGATCCGGACAGTTCGGTCAATCGGCCGCCAAGTCGGGCCGCGAACCACGGCACCCCGTGCACGCACCCGACGTCGCCGCTCGGCGGGGTCACCCCGTCCAGGGCGACGAGGACCCCGCCGCCGGAGGCGGGGATCGCCGCCGACGCCCAGTCCTCATTGGGGCGTTCCTGGTTGCCGGGGGCCGAGGCGAGGTCGATGCGCATGCGGACATAGTGCCCGTCGGACCGCCCCGCGCGCGGTCAGGTCCGTACCAAAGCGGGAGAGGACGGGCAGGGCTCCGTACGCGCCGTGGAGGCGGGGCACGCCCGGCCCGCGCCGGTGTGGGCGGGCATCCTGCCAAAGCCCGCATCGATCTTTCAACCGCCTGTCCACGGCGGCGCCCTGGCGCCACCCGTCCGAGTTGGAAGCCAACTCATCCGTGATGTTCACTCGTTCGAGTGGCCGGGTGGGCGATGTGCGGCTCTCTCCCCAACACGCTGCAAAGGTCTGAAGCGGTACGAGGGAGCAGGGGGCGTTTACTTGTTGACCGGCCGTTACCTCGGCCACACGAGTAGACGAGCAAGAGCACACGTACAGGATTGCGAGCACCGGTGCAGAAGAAGCGGTCTCGGAAGAACGGCACCGCCACCGACGGCCCGGCCCCCGCAGGACGACGCGTCCGCGTGCGCCGCAGGCTGGTCGTCGGAGTGGCGGTCACCGGCCTCACCGTCCTCGCGGCCGGCGCGCCCGCCGTCGTCTCCGCCACGAGGGAACTGAACGACTCACAGCACCTGGTCACCCTCGCGGAGCGGACCGGGCAGGCGCTCACCCTCGCCCACCTCCTCGCCGACGAGCGTGACGCCGTCGTCGAGTACGCCGCCAAGGGCCGCCCCGGCAACGCCAAGGGGCCCGTCCAGGAGCGCGCCGCCCGCACCGACCGGCAACTCGCCGAGGTCCAGGCCGAGGCCGACGAGGAGACCGCCCGCGCCCTCGCCCGGATCAGCGCCGTCCGCAGCGAGGCCGTCGACGGCAAGGGCAGTGCGCTGGCCGCCCACCAGGCCTACGCAGGCGTCATCACCGAACTCCTCGCCCCCGGCGACCGGCTGGCCGAGCTGACCCCGCCGCGCGCCACCGACGCCCTCACCACCACCCGCCCCCTGGCCCCGCTCGGCCAGGCCGTGGACCAGGCCTCGGCCACCCGTGGACTGCTGCTCGCCGCGCTGGCCGTCCCCCGCGGCGAGCAGCTCCCCAACTCGGCCGTGGTCGACGAACTCACCACCGCCGCCCAGCGGGCGCGCGTACGCGAACAGGCCGCCCTGGACGACTTCGCGCGGGCCGCGCGTCCCGACGTACGGCAGACCCTCGCCGCGACCGTCACCGGCCCCGAGGTGAAGTCGGCCGACGACTACCTCAAGCGGCTCACCGACCGGCCCACGCTGACCTCCGCCGACCGCAAGACCGACGGCGCCGCCGTGGGCTCCGCGCTCACCGCCCGCATCGACCGCATGCGGTCCGTGGAGTCGACGCTGGCGGGCCAGCGGTCCACCGCCCTCGCCGCCCAGCGCGACGACGACGTGACCCGGCTCGAACTGGTCATCGCGCTGCTCGGCGTGCTCTTCCTCTTCGCCGTCGGCGCCTCCACCGCCGTCGCGCGCTCGCTCACCCGGCCGCTGTCCGTCCTGCGCCGCGGCGCCGAGCGGCTGGCGACGCCGGAGGGCTCGGTGGAACCGGTCCGGTTCACCGGCCGCAACGACGAGTTCGCCGAGGTCGTGCGCCACCTCAACGCGGTCCGCGACCAGACGGTCTCCCTGCACACCCGGATCGCCGGGCTCGACGCCGACCGGCGCCGGATCATCGGCCGCAACGAGGCGCTGACCTCCAGCCGGGAGGTGCTGGAGGAGGAGCTCACGAAGCTGCGGGCGGGGCTCGAAGAACACCGCCGCATCATGTCGACGACCTCCGTCTCGCTGTCGCTGCGCACCCTGGGCCTGGTCGAACGCCAGCTCGCGGTCATCGAGGAGCTGGAGTCCAAGGAGCAGGACCCGGACCGGCTCGCGACCCTGTTCAAGCTGGACCACCTGGCGACGGTCATGCGCCGCCACAACGAGAACCTGCTGGTCCTGGCCGGACAGGAACACGGCCACGGGCAGGGACTGCCGGTCCCGCTCGTCGACGTCATGCGTGCCGCCGTCAGCGAGATCGAGCGCTACGAGCGTGTCGACCTCGCGGCGCTGCCCTCGTACACGCAGGTCGCTGGGCACGCGGCCGACGACATCTCGCACGTGCTGGCCGAGCTGCTGGAGAACGCGACGACGTTCTCGCCGCCGGACGCGAAGGTGAAGGTGTCCGGGTGGCTGCTGGACTCCGGTGACGTGGTGCTGTCCGTCGTCGACGAGGGCATCGGGGTCACCGAGGACCGGCTGGAGTCGCTGAACGCCCGCCTCTCCACGCCCGACGCGTACGACGAGGAGCCCGAGGCGGAACACGGCCTGGGCCTCGGCCTGTACGTGGCCGGCCGGCTCGCGGCCCGGCACGGCGTGACGGCGGAGCTCCGCGCAGCGCGGCACGGTGGTACCGAGGCCCTGGTCGTCGTCCCGGCCTCCCTCCTGCCGGCCACCCCGCCGGCCTCCCCGATCCACACCCTGGCCACCCCGGGCGCGCCCGCGCTGCACCTGCCGGGCGTGATAGCGGAGGCGAACGAGAACACCCTCCCGGCGCGGCCGCGCGGCGTGGACGTGGTTCCCGCCGACACGGAGCCGACCCGGGACCCGGAGCCCGCCGAGGGCGCCGTCCTGCCGGACCAGGTCCCGCCGGCCGCACCGGACCTCGCCGTCCCCACGGAGCAGGACCCTGCCGGGGCCGTCGCCCCGGAGGCGGACGCGGAGCCGGACGCGGCTGCGGCTGCCGCCGAGCCGGATTCCGCCCTGCCCGACGAGACAGCGGCCGGTACCGGGCCGGAGGCCGCCCCCGGCGCCGCCCCGGCGGCCGAGGCCCTGGCCGGGGCCGACCCGGCGGTCGACGCCCAGCTCCCGCCCGCCGACCAGGTGTTCACCGTCCCGGCGCCGGCCGTCCCGGCCCCTCCCGTCCCGGCCCCGACCGGCCCGGCGGAGCCGGGCCCGCAGTCCGCCTCGACGGTCCCGGCCGAGTCGGACGACCTGGCCGGTGGGGGTCTGCCCCCGGCCGACCAAGTGTTCACCGTCCCGACGCCGGCGGCGCCCCCGGCCGACCAGGTGTTCGTCGTGCCCGCGGCGGGAGCCGCCACGGCGGGTACTCCCGAGGAGCAGCTGCTCGCGCGGGTCGTGCCCGACGCGGACGCGGTCGCACTCGGGGTGCCGGACCCCGAGTCGGCGGTCCCGGCCGCGGCGGCCGATGCCGACCAGCCGGCCGACGTACCGGACACCACGACGGAGCCGGACCCGCACAGCCACGCCCCTGCCGAGGGGAACTGGCTGCCCCGCCAGGGCAGTCACCCCGACGGTGACGGCGTCACCGACGGCGAGGCCGTCACCGACAAGGGCCTGCCCAAGCGGACCCCGCGCTCCGTCGCCGCCGGCCGCGCCGCCGGCGGAGACGCACCGCCCGAGCCGCCCCGCCGCGTCGACGCCGACGAGCTGCGGCGCCGGCTGGGAGGCTTCTACCAGGGGGCCCAGGACGGCCGGAGGGTCGTCGCCGCCGAGGCGGCGGAGGCGCAGGAACGGGGCGAGGGGCACACCGACCGGGGGGACACCGCACAGGAGGCACGCACATGACCGCGCCCAGCACGTACGGACTGAGCACCCAGGCCCGCAACCTGCAGTGGCTGTTGACCGACCTGGTCGAGGAGGTCCCCGGCGTCAATTCCGTCGCCGTCGTCTCCTCGGACGGGCTGCTGCTCCTGTCCTCCGACCCCGGCGCGGGCGCGGAATCCCCGCAGGAGCCCCGCACCAAGGGCCCGCGCGGCGCCTCCGCCGACCTCGCCACCATCGTGTCGGGCCTAGGCAGCCTCACCACCGGCGCCGCCGCCCTCATGGACGGCGGATCCGTCAAACAGACCATGGTGGCGATGGAGCACGGCTCCGTCTTCGTCATGGCCATCAGCGACGGCTCACTGTTGGGCGTGCACGCCACCCCCGACTGCGACATGAGCGTTGTCGCCTACCACATGGCCTTGTTCGTGGGCCGCGCCGGCCACGTCCTGACCCCCGAAGTCCGCAGTGAGCTGCGCCAGTCGATGGAGAAAACCCCGTGAGGAGTCCGGCCTCCGACCGGCTGCCGATACGCGGCGCCGACCGCCGCCCCGCCCGTGTCCGCCCGTACTCCCTCACGGGCGGCCGGACCCGGTTCACGCACGTCCTGCTCGTCGAGACCTTCGTCGCCGCCCTGGACACCAGGGCCTCGCAGCCGCAGAAGCCCGACCGCATGCCCGAGATGCCCGCCATCGTCGAGGTGTGCCGCCGCATGCGCACGATCGCCGAGATCGCCGCGCTGCTGAAGCTCCCTCTCGGTGTGGTCCGCGTGCTGGTCAGCGACCTCGCCGACCAGGGAAGGATCCGCGTCTACGGGACGGGCCACGGCACGGGCCGTCCCGAGCGTGCGCTGCTGGAAAGGGTGCTCAGTGGTCTTCGCCGTCTCTGACGGACCGGTGTCCGTTCCCGTGTCGCCGGCGTCGGACGACGAGCCCGTCCAGCCCTGGCAGTACGACCGCTCCCGCGCCCCCGTCGCCGTGAAGGTGCTGGTCGCGGGCGGTTTCGGCGTCGGGAAGACCACCTTCGTCTCCGCCGTCTCCGAGATCACCCCGCTGCGCACCGAAGCGGTGATGACGCAGGCCAGCGTTCCGACCGACGACCTGTCCGGCACCCCGGACAAGAACACCACCACCGTCGCCATGGACTTCGGCCGCGTCACCCTTGACGACGACCTCGTCCTCTACGTGTACGGGACCCCGGGCCAGGAGCGGTTCTGGTTCATGTGGGACGACCTGGTGCGCGGCGCCATCGGCGGCATCGTGCTCGCCGACACCAGGCGGCTGCGCGACTGCTTCCCCGCGCTCGACTACTTCGAGAGCTGTGGGCTGCCGTACGCCGTCGCCGTGAACCACTTCGAAGGCTCCGAATCGTACGAACCCGAGGACGTGCGCGAGGCGCTGACCATCCCGCCGCACGTACCCGTCGTGATCATGGACGCGCGACACCGCCACTCGGTGGTCGAATCCCTGCTGACGCTGGTGGGTTACGCGCTCGACACCACTCCCGATTCCGAATAGTCCGAAGTTCGAAGTCCGAATAGAGAACGTGAGAGATGCGCAAGATACTCGTCGTGGGAGCCGGTCAGGCTGGTCTCCAGCTTGCCCTCGGACTCCAGTCGAAGGGGTACGAGGTCACCCTCATGTCCAACCGGACCGCGGACGAGATCCGCACCGGTCGGGTCATGTCGACGCAGTGCATGTTCGACACGGCGCTCCAGCACGAGCGTGACCTCCAGATCAACTTCTGGGAGCAGCAGGCCCCGAAGATCGAGGGCCTCGGCGTCTCGGTGGCCGCGCCCGACGCCGGCCGCGCCGTCGACTGGCTGGGCGAGCTCAAGGGGTACGCGCAGTCCGTCGACCAGCGCGTGAAGATGGCCGGCTGGCTGGACACCTTCGCGCAGCGCGGCGGGCAGCTGGTCATCCACGGCGCGTCCGTCGCCGACCTGGACTACTTCTCCCGTACGTACGACCTGGTGCTGGTCGCCGCCGGCAAGGGCGAACTGGTGTCGATGTTCGAGCGGAACGCGGCGCGTTCCCCGTACGACGCCCCGCAGCGCGCGCTGGCCGTCTCGTACGTGCACGGGCTCGCGCCGCGGCCGGAGCACCCGGACACCGAGGCGGTCCGCTGCAACCTTGTGCCGGGCGTCGGCGAGCTGTTCGTCATGCCCACCCTGACGACGTCGGGGCGCGCGGACATCCTGTTCTGGGAGGGCCTCCCGGGCGGCCCGCTCGACGTCTTCAACGGCGCGAAGGACCCGGCGGAACACCTGGCCCTCACGCTGGAGCTGATGGAGAAGTACACGCCCTGGGAGTACGCCCGGGCGACGAAGGTGGAGCTGACGGACGCGGGCGCCACCCTGGCGGGCCGCTACGCGCCGGTGGTGCGCAATCCGATCGGGCGGCTGCCGGGCGGCGGGCTCGTGTTGGGCGTGGCGGACGTGGTCGTGGCCAACGACCCGATCACGGGGCAGGGCTCGAACTCGGCCGCCAAGTGCGCCGCCTCGTACCTCTCCTCGATCCTGATGCACGGGGACAACCCGTTCGACGAGGCGTGGATGAAGGCCACCTTCGACAAGTACTGGTTCACCACGGGCAAGCCGGTGACCCAGTGGACGAACGCCATGCTGGGTGTCCCGCCGGAGCACGTACTGAACCTGATCGGTGCGGCCGGGCAGCTGCAGCCGGTGGCGAATCGATTCGCCAACGGCTTCGACAACCCGGCCGACTTCGACGCGTACTTCTACGACCCCGAGGACGCGGCGGACTACCTGGCGGAGGTGGCCTCTTCCGTGGCGTCCTCCGCGGCCGCCTCCGGGGCTTCCTCCGGGGCTTCTTCGGAGGAGTAGCCGGTGTCGTCCCCCTCCGCCGTCGCCGCCTCCGAGGTCGGTTCGGGCAGCGGCGGAGGGGTGAACTCCGCGAGCGGGGTCCCGTCGGGATCCGGCCGCACCGCCCCGAGCAGGGGGTTCGAGGCGATCGGGGACACCTTGACGCGGGCTCCGGGCCGGGGGGCCTGGATCACCTTCCCGCCGCCGATGTACAAGCCCACGTGCGTGGCCTTGGGGAAGTACACCACCAGGTCCCCGGGCCGCAGCTGGTCCAGCGGCACCTTCGGCAGCCGCGCCCACTGCTCCTGGCTGGTCCGCGGAATGTTCCGCCCGGCGTGCGCCCAGGCCTGCGAGGTGAGACCCGAGCAGTCGAAGGACGCCGGCCCCTCGGCGCCCCACACGTACGGCTTGCCGATCTGGGCCGCCGCGTAGGTGAGGGCCGCGCCACCGGCCGCGGTGGGCGTGCCGGTACGGGTGGGGAGCCGGCCGGAGCCCATCAACTCCCGCTGGGCGTCGGCGGTGTTCGCGGCCTCCCGCGCACCGAGCTGGGCGAGCTGCCGGGGGGTCAGCGAAGCCAGCATCCGCTCGACCTCCTTGAGCTGCGCCCCGACCTCGTCCTTCTGGGCCTTCTGCCGCGCCGCCAGGCCCTGCTGGGTCTCCAGGGCCTTGCGGGCCCGGGCGGCGAGCGCGTCCGCGTCGTTCTTGTTCTGCTTCAGCCGGTCCAGTACGCCGGCCCGCCGCGCCCCCTCGCGGGCGGCGAGCCGCCGCTCGTCGAGGGCGGACTGCGGGTCCTTGGCGAGCAGCATCCGGGCGTACGGGGAGAGCGCGCCCCGGGTGCCCTGGTACTGCTCGCGCGCCAGCCGCCCCGCCAGGGCCTTCTCGGCATCCAGGGCGCCCCGGGCCTTCCCGAGCTCGACGCTCCGCAGGCGCTCCTCGTCCTTCCCGGCCTTGAGCGCCACCTCGGTGGCGTTGTACGCCTCGCTGGCCTCTTCCGCCTTCTGGTACAGCCCCTGCAGCCGGGCGAGCAACACCCCGACGGACTCGGGGGCGGGTGCGGCGGGGGCCGCGGGGTTGGGTGCGGCGGGGTTGGCCGGCTCGGCGCCGGCCTGCGGGACGGGTCCGCCGACGAGGAACACTGCGGCGATGCAGGCAGCACGAAGCGGCCGCTGTGACATGGGATCACCTCCGAGGCGCCCGATGCTGCCACGCCCGGTATGACAAATCCCCCAGGCGGGTCGGCTGGGCGGGGTGGGGTCACCCGGTTGGGGGTACGGGTCCACGCGCGTGCGGGACTTCTCCCCCCTCGGGGCACGCCCCGCGGCGGCGGTTGCCCACCCGCCGCGGCGGGGGTGGGTGGGCGGGCCGGCAGTCCCGTACGGCGGGGTCGGGGGATGGCGGCATCCGAGCTGGCCGGAATCAGAGAGGTCTTGGGGGTTTCCCGTCAGTCCCATAGTCCTTCCGTGTCGGGACGGCCTGTCCAGGGCGCTCCTTCGTCGCGTCGCTTCGCGATGTCGCTGCGCTCCACCCTTGACAGGCCGTCCCGCCACGGAAAGACAAGAGACTGCCGGGAAACCCCCAAAAGAACGGGCCGGTCCGAGGATCAAGGACGGGCCGGTCAGGGATGTCCGGGCCGTCTGGGGAGGGGCCGGTCCCGAGCCCGGGCCCTCGAAGGTCGCTTCCCGAGCCGGGCAGGCGGCCCAGCTCCCCGAAACCCCGACCACAAGCGCCTCGGGGGAGGATGGGCGCGTCAAATCGCTACGCGCTCCTCGATGACGGCGTCCGACGACCGTCTGGGGCTGGTCTAGGCCGCGACGGATCGCTACGCGCTTCCCCCGATCAGCGTCCGACGGCCGTCCGGGGCTGGTCATAGGCCGCCACGGATCGGTACACAGCTGACGTCGTCCGGCGTCGATCAGCCCGGCGTGGGTTGGGCATAGGCCGCCCACGAAGGTCAGTTGAGACGCCTCGTGGGCGTCTGCGGGTCCGTTGAGTGGTTCTCGGCGTCCTGACGGAGTCGTATGTCGGTGATTTCAACCTCTCACTACGGCAAGAGGCATCACGGCGTCGCGAACAGCCACAAACAGCTTGCAGTCGCCCGCTTTGGGGTGTTTGTAGCGATTGTGGGCGGTTTATGTCCAGCCCCGGACGGTCGTCGGACGCCGAGCGGGAGAAGCGCGTAGCGATCTGGGGCGATTGCCCGTCTGACCTGCCGTCGGCGTCATTTGGTCGGTGTTTGGGGATGGTTGGGCTGCCTCCGACCCCGATAGCGGTCTGGAGGGGCCCGGGCCGAGGCCTGCCGCCGGGAACCCGGCCGTGCATCGCTGATGGGCCCGCCCTTTGAATCTCGGACCGGCCCGTTCTTTTGGGGGTTTCCCGGCAGTCTCTTGTCTTTCCGTGGCGGGACGGTCTGTCAAGGGCGGCCGCAGGCCGTCGCGAAGCGACGCGACCGAAGGGAGCGCCCTTGACAGGCCGGCCCGACACGGAAGGACTATGGGACTGACGGGAAACCCCCAAGACTTCTCTGATTCCGCCCGGCTCGGACCCCGCCACCGAAGCCCCGCCCCGCCCCGCCCCGCCCCGCCCCGCCCCGCCCCGCCCCGCCCCACCACTCCGCACAGCACTGCCCGTCCGCTCCCAGCCCCCGACCCCCGACCCCGGCCTCCAAGCGGCCGCCACCGCCCCGGGGCGTGCCCCGAGAGGGTGCAGGCCCTGCACGCGGGGAGTCCGTACCACCAGCCCGGACCCCCCGCCCTCGGAGTTCAGCTCGCCGCCTGCTTCACCAGTGCGGCGATCGTGGCCTCGTCGGCCGGGGTGAGCTCCTTCAGGGCGTAGGAGGTCGGCCACATCGTGCCCTCGTCGAGGCTCGCCTGGTCGCTGAAGCCGATGGTCGCGTACCTGGCCTTGAACTTCTCCGCGCTCTGGAAGAAACAGACGACCTTGCCGTCCCTCGCGTACGAGGGCATCCCGTACCAGAGCTTCGGCGCGAGGTTCGGTGCGCTGGCCTTGACGACGGCGTGGAAGCGTTCGGCCATGACGCGGTCCGAGTCCTGCATCTCCGCGATCTTCGCGACCACGGCGGCTTCGTCCTCCGCGGCCTTGTCGGCCTTCGAGCTGCGGCGCGCGTTGGCCCGCAGCTCCTTGGCGCGCTCCTTCATCGCGCCCCGTTCCTCGTCGGTGAATCCGTCGGAGGTGGTGTCGGTGGTCTTGTTCGCGTCCTGCATGGCTGTTTCCTCCCGTTGTGTGACGTTATGAAGAGTAGGGGGCGAGATGGTGCCCGTCAGCCCCACGCGCCGGCGATCTGGCGGGTCGTCGCGTTGAGACGGTTGAACATGTTCGTGACGCTGATCATCAGGATGATCGCGGCGAGCTGCTTCTCGTCGAAGTACGTGGAGGCGGTGTCCCAGATCTCGTCGTTCACCGCGTCGGGGCGGTCGGCCAGCCGGGTCGCGGCCTCGGCCAGGGAGAGGGCCGCCCGCTCCTCGTCGGTGAAGTACGGGGCCTCCCGCCACGCGGCGACCGTGGCCAGGCGCTCGTCGCTCACTCCGGCCTTGCGGGCCGTCTTGGCGCCGCCGTCGACACACGCGCTGCAGCCGTTGATCTGGCTGACCCGCAGGTGCACCAGCTCCAGCGTCTGGCCCTCCACGCCACCGGAGTGCACGGCCTTGAAGATCTCCTGGATGGGCTGCATCGCGCCGGACAGCACCATGGCGGGGTTCTGCATACGAGACTGCATCTGACTGCTCCTCTGTTTCCCGGTCTTCCCTTGCGGTGTGACTTCATGACAGCCGATCCGGCCCTCGTGGACGATGGCGATGGGACACCGTGGGACAGGCGGAACAGCCTTGACCAGCAGTGATTTGGGCCGAAATACTTCGGCCGGGGCGGGACAGAGAAGTGGGGTAACGGTGGACGTGCAACAGGACGTGCAACAGGACGAGCTGGCTGGCCGGCTACGGGCGCTGCAGGAACTGTCCGGGTTAGGCATACGGGCCCTCGCCCGCGACACCGGTCTGAGCTCCTCCTCGCTGTCGCGCTACCTCAGCGGCCAGACGGTGCCGCCCTGGCCCGCGGTGGTCGCACTGTGTCGGCTCGTGAAGCGCGACCCGCGCCCGTTGCGCCCCCTGTGGGAGCGTTCCTCGAACCCGCTGCCGGCGCCCCCGAAGGCCAGCCGCCAGGTGCAGCCGAGACCCCGCAACGACCTGCCGCGCGACGTCCCCGACTTCACCGGGCGCGCGGGCCGACTCGCCGACCTGCTCGCTGCGGTGGACAGCCACCGGCTGGTCGCGATCGACGGCATGGCGGGCGTCGGCAAGACGTGCCTGGCGGTGCACGCCGCGCACCGGCTCGCCGCCGACTACCCGGACGCCCAGCTCTACGTGGACCTGCACGGATTCACCGAGGGCCGGGAACCGATGGATCCCGACTCCGCACTGCGGATGCTGCTCGGTGCGCTCGACGTCCCCTCCGAGAGGGTCCCCCAGGAGGGGCTGGAACAACTGGCCGCCTGCTGGCGTGCGGAACTCGCCGGGCGACGGGCCGTCGTCGTCCTCGACAACGCCGCCGACGCCGACCAGGTCCGCCCGTTGCTCCCCGGCGCGGGCCCCTCCGTCGTCCTGATCACCAGCCGCAACCGGCTGCTGGGCCTGGACGAGGTGCCCCCGGTCTCGTTGGACGTGCTGAGCCCCGAGGAGAGCGCGGAGCTGCTGACCCGTGCCAGCGGCGCCGACGCCCGACTGTCCCGGGACCCTGACTCCGCCGCCGAGGTCCTGCGACTGTGCGGCCACCTGCCCCTGGCCCTGCGCCTGGCCGCGGCCCGGCTACGCCACCGACCCGGCTGGACCGTGGGCGTCCTGGCGGAGCGGCTGTCGCAGGGCGCGGGCGAGTTCGACGCCGCGTTCGCCATGTCCGTCAGGCAGCTGGACCGGGCCCAGGCCCGCCTGTTCCGCCTCCTGGGCCTGCTGCCCGGGGGAACCTTCGACGAGTACGTGGTGGCGGCCCTGGCGGACCTGCCCCTGGGCAGCGCCCGCGCGATGCTGGAGGACCTCCTCGACGCGCACCTCGTCCAGCAGCCGACGGCGGACCGCTACCGCCTGCACGACCTGGTGCACCAGCACGCACGCCGGGCCTGCGCGGAACAGGATTCCCAGGCCGACCGCGAACGGGCACTGGGCCGCTTCCTCGACTACTACGTCCACGCGGCGGCCGCAGCCGATGCCGCGATGCCCGTCCTGGCACCCGGCCGAACCCCCTCCGCGGGCCGGCGCCCCGCCGAGCTGCCGCAGTTCGCCGACAAGAACAAGGCCCTCGCCTGGCTCGCCGCGGAGTACGAGAACATGATCGCCGCCTTCGAGACGGCAGCCGCCGTCGGCGCCGACGTCCACGTGTGCGAGCTGCCGCGCTTCCTGCGCGCGTACTTCGCCCGCCGCTGCGGCACCACGCACCTGAACTACCTCTTCGAGCGCTCGCTCGCCGCCGCACAACGCCTCGGCGACCCGCTCCAACTGGCCGAAGCCCACAGCGACCTGGGCTTCGCCCGCTACAACGCGGGTCGGATGGCCGAAGCCGCCGCCGCGTACGAGGCCGCGGAACGCCAAGGCGACACCCGGTCGGCAGCCGAACTGGCCATCCGTCGCGGCTACCTCAGCTGGGACGAAGGCAATGTCGAAGAACCCCTGGAACTCTTCCGACAGGCCGCACAGCTCTACGAGGAAGCCGACTGTCCCACCGGCGCTGCCCATGCAGCCGCCTCCGAGGCCTGGTCCCTCCTGCAACTGGGCCACCGCGACCAGGCGGCCCAGCGCGCCCGCGAGGTGCTGGACATCCCCCACGCGGACCCCGCGTGGCCGCCCACCCTGACCGCTCGGATCACCCTCGGCGTGGCCATCGCCGCCGAAGCACCCGACGAGGCCACGGCGCACCTGCACGGCGCGCTGGCACTGGCCCGCGAAGACGGCCACATGAACAACGAGGCATGGTGCCTCAACTGCCTCGGCGTCGCACTGCGCCAGATGGGCCGCTACGAAGAGGCACTCGCCAGCCACCGCGAGGCGTTCGCCCTCTTGGACGAGCTCTTCGAGGACCACTGGAAGATCCGTTTCCTCAACGCCTACGCGGAGACCTGCCGCCTCGCCGGCCTGCCCGACGAAGCCCTCCGGCTGCACCGCCAGGCACTGGAGCTGGCCCCGAAGCTGGGCTACCGGCACGAGGAGGCCCTGGCCCACCAGGGAATCGCGACCCTGCTCGACGAGACCGACCCGACCACAGCCGCCGAGCACCGCGCGGCGTCCGAATCCATCCCCGGCCGGCTGTGACCAGCTCCGGACGGCCGTCGGACGCCGAGCAATGAGGAGCGCGTAGCGATCTGCCGTGCCTGCTGTATGCCGAGGGGCCTGTGGTCGCTGGTCGGCTACGGCTGGCCGGCCGCCTGCCCGGTTCGGGGAAGCGGCCAGGAGGGCCCGAGGCCGAGCGCGCCCCACCGGAGCGGGGCCGGACAGCCCGACCACCGCCTCCTTGAAGGTTTGGCCCGCCCCGGAAGGACGATGGGACTGACGGGAAGCCCCCAAGCCCTCCCTGATGCCGCCCAGCGGTCACCCCCGCAGCAACCGCCCCTTGGCCGTCGTGAACTCCTCCGGGGTCAGCAGCCCTTCCTGCGCCAGGGCGGCCAATTGCGTCAGCTCCGCCACCAGCTCGCCCGCCGGGACGCCCTCAGGATGGCCGGGCTCCGGCTCAGGCGAGGGCGCCGGCCGCACCGCCTCGGGCTCCACCGGCTCCGGCCCCACCGGCTCCGGCTCCTCCGCCTCCCACTCCACCGGCTCCGGCTCGATCGGCCCGGTCGTCCTCCAGCGCACCCCGTGCCGTGGCTCGTCCACGTCCACCGTGCCCGTGTCCGTCCCCGTGGCCCGAGCCAGCAGCCCCCGCAGCAGGGGGTGCCCCGCGGGCCGGTCCGCCGATCGCACTGTCACTCCCACCGGACGGATGAACATCAGGAAGCCTCCACCTGGGGGTCGGGTGCCACCCGATCCGCCGGAATCCGTACCGCTCCCGCGATCCGCCCGCCCGCCGCCCGTACGGCGATCGCCGCGTCCTCGGCCCAGACGTGTTCGACCAGCAGCAGCAACGCACAGCTCCCGCGTTCGAGCAGCTCCGCTGCCTCCCGTACGTCCTCCGGGCCGATCAGTCGGGCCGCCTCCCGCCCCGTCAGCAGGCCCTGTAGCTCCACGAACTCGTCGAACTCCGCCGCGAGCACTTCCCCCGCCGCGGTCCTCGTGGCCACGAGTCCGTCGATCAACCGGACCACTCCCGTCTTGCGCAGGCCCATCACGGCCTCCACCGCGGGCACCCGCAGCTGCTCCTCCGGGAAGGCGAGGACGATGAATTCCACAGGCCCCATGAGTTACCTCCGCTCCCACCCCTACCGACCTACCGACCTACCGACCTACGGACCCGACCAACCGACCTGACCATTTCTGACGACTCTTCGGCACACTATGACATAAGCGGACATAGCATCCATCCGCTTGCTACGTTTCGGTGCATGACCGCTCTGACGGCACAGGTGGCGGAGCCCGCCCCGCCCCCACCCCCCGACGCCCGTGCCCCCAAGCGGCGCGGGGTCGAGCTGGCGCTCCTCGCCGGAGCCGTCCTGATCTCCGTCCTCGGCCACCTCTACGTCGGCCTCGCCACCACCGGCCGCGTCCCCGCCCTCGCCCCCCGCTACGCCGGCGGCCTCGCCGCGGCCGCCCTGTTCGCGCACGTCGCCGTGCGCCTGCGGGCCCCGTACGCCGATCCCCTCGTGCTCCCCATCGCCGTCCTGCTCAACGGCCTCGGCCTCGTCCTCATCCAGCGCCTCGACGCGACCACTCCCGCCCACCTCACCGCCGGGGACCAACTCCGCTGGTCCGCGCTCGGGATGGCGCTCTTCGTCATCGTCGTCGTGCTCCTGCGCGACCACCGCGTGCTCCAGCGCTACGCCTACCTCTCCGTGGCCGCCGCGCTCCTGCTGATGCTCGTCCCCGTCTTCTTCCCGGCCGTCAACGGCGCCCACATCTGGATCCGCTTCGCCGGACTCTCCTTCCAGCCCGGGGAGTTCGCCAAGATCCTGCTCGCGATCTTCTTCGCCGCCTACCTCGCCGCGAACCGCACCGCCCTCGCCCTCACCGGCCGCCGCCTCTTCTGGAAGCTGCGCCTGCTCCCCGGCCGCGTCCTCGGCCCGATCCTCGCGATCTGGCTGCTCAGCGTCGCCGTACTCGTCCTGGAGCGCGACCTCGGCACTTCCCTCCTCTTCTTCGGCCTCTTCGTGATCATGCTGTTCACCGCCACCGGCCGGATCGGCTGGATCGCCATCGGCCTGCTCCTCGCCGGCCTCGGCGCCTACGCCGTCGGGACCTTCGAGCCGCACGTGAACAGCCGCGTCGACGACTGGCTGAATCCTTTCGCCTCCATCGACCGCGGCGAGGGCCCAGGCCAGCTCGCCCAGTCGCTCTTCGCGTTCGGCGCCGGCGGCCTCCTCGGGGCGGGCCTCGGGCACGGCCAGTCCTTCCTCATCGGCTTCGCCGCCAAATCGGACTTCATCCTCGCCACGGCCGGCGAGGAGCTCGGCCTCGTCGGCCTCGCCGCGATCCTGCTCCTCTACGGGCTCCTCGTGGCCCGCGGGTTCCGCGCCGGGCTCGCGCTGCGCGACCCCTTCGGCCGGCTGCTCGCCACCGGGCTCTCCTCGATCGTCGCGCTCCAGGTGTTCGTCATCGCCGGCGGCGTCACCGGGCTGATCCCGCTGACCGGCATGGCCATGCCCTTCCTCGCCCAGGGCGGCTCCTCCGTCGTCACCAACTGGATCATCGTCGCCCTGCTGATCCGGCTCAGCGACAGCGCCCGCAGACCCCGACCCGCACAGGAACCCACCCGGTCACCCACCCAGGAGCCATCAGCGTGATCCGCTACATCCGCTGGTGCGCGTACTTCTGCGCGGCCCTGCTCGTGGCCCTGCTGGTCAACGTCGCCCGCGTGCAGGTCTGGGAGTCCGCCGCGTACGGCGCGAACCCGGCCAACAAGCGCCCCGTCATCGAGCGCTACGCCGAGCCCCGCGGCGACATCCTCGTCGACGGCCGCCCCGTCACCGGCTCCCGCGACAGCGGCCAACTGCTGCGCTACGAGCGCACGTACAAGAACGGCCCGCTCTACGCCCCCGTCACCGGCTTCTCCTCCCAGACGTACGGGACCAGCTTCGTGGAGCGCGCCGAGGACGCGATCCTCTCGGGCGCCGACCCGGGGCTGTCCGCCTTCCCCCTCTGGTACGAGCTCTCGCGCGGCCGCCCTGCCGGCGGGAACGCCGTCACCACGATCCGCGCCGCCGCACAACGGGCCGCCTACACGGGACTCGCGGGCAAACGCGGAGCCGTCGCCGCGATCGAGCCGGCCACCGGGAAGATCCTCGCGCTGGTCAGCAGCCCCTCGTACGACCCGGGCCTGCTCTCCGGTACGGGCGCGCAGGTCAAGGACGCCTGGGCGCGGCTGAACGCGGACCCCGCCAAGCCGATGCTCAACCGGGCGCTGCGCGAGACGTACCCGCCCGGCTCCACCTTCAAGATCGTGACGGCCGCGGCCGCCCTCGACGCGGGCGTGGTCACCGATGTGGACGCCCCGACCGAGACCCCCGACCCGTACCCGCTGCCCGGGACCAGCACCCTGCTGCCGAACGCGGGCACGGGCTGCCAGGACGCCTCGATGGCGGACGCCGTGCAGTGGTCCTGCAACACGGTGATGGCGAAGATCGGCGTACGGGTCGGTCTGCGCGGGATGGTGGAAGCGGCGGAACGCTTCGGCTTCAACGACGACGGACTGCGCGTGCCCTCCTGGGTCTCGCGCTCGAACTTCGACACCGACATGAGCCAGGACCAGCTGGCCCTCTCCTCCATCGGGCAGTTCAACACCAAGGCCACGCCCCTGCAGATGGCGATGGTGGCGGCGGCGGTCGCGAACGGCGGCGAGCTGAACGCCCCCTACCTGGTGGAACGGACCACACAGGACGACGGGGACCAGGTCCGCCGCGGCGCCCAGCGCAGCCTGGGCCGGGCCATGAACCCGGCCACCGCGATCCGGATGCAGCAGCTGATGGTGAAGGTGGTGGAGGGCGGGACGGGCAGGAACGCGGCGATCCCGGGCGCGGTCGTCGGCGGCAAGACCGGCACCGCGCAGCACGGCGTCGGCAACGCGGGAACCCCGTACGCGTGGTTCATCGCCTGGGCGAAGGCGGAGGGCGCACCGCTGCCGGCGGTCGCGGTGGCGGTGGTCGTCGAGGACGCGTCGGCGGACCGCGGCGAGATCAGCGGCAACCTGGCCGCCGCCCCGATCGCGCGGGCGGTGATGGAGGCGGCGCTGTCCGCGCGCTGAGCTGTCCACACCCTGAAGGTCGGTAGCGGCGCGCGGACCCGGCCTGATAGCCGTACGGCCATCACCTACGAACTCGCCCAATTGAATCCTCCCCCAGCTGAAGCAGGGGGATTCCTGGCTCACGCTGCCTGCGGGTCAGCGACTCGACAGGTCTTCCACGATCAACACCAGCCGGGTTGAAACCAGCCCGGTTTGGTACGGCAATGCTTGGAGGTGCATGTGCTGTCTTGGCTCTCGATCAGCACGGTGTACGCGCTTGGTTCTCGCAACGCACAGCACACACTTTACCCGGTCATGTGGCGCGACAAGGGCGCGCTGACCACCTTCATGTATCAGGGCCTGCACCGCGAGCTGCTGTCCCGCCGCCGGGAGTTCTTCGAGCACGTGACCGAGGCCATGGCGGCCCTGTGGTGGGTCCCGGCGGGGGAGCGCCCGACGGTCGCGGACGCGGAGCGGCGCATCCGGCACCTGCGCGAGCACGGCCCGACGCCGCACGCGTTCACGCTGCGTAGCTCCTTCCCGCCCGCGCCGTAGGCCGTCCCGGGGCGGGCGGCCCGTCGATTAAGGTCGTGGAGGCAGCGAACCGCGTACCCCACGCACGACCCACGACCCACCCCGAGGAGCAGCCGTGAGCGAGCCCGCGTCCACCGCACTGCAGCAGGAGATCGCCCGGGAACTCCTGGTAGGCGAGACCTTCGACGCGGAGCGCGAGATCGAGCGACGGGTGGCCTTCCTCGCCGAGCGGCTCACCTCTACCGGCCTGCGCTCCCTCGTCCTCGGCATCAGCGGCGGCGTCGACTCCACCACCGCCGGGCGGCTGTGCCAGCTCGCCGTGGAGCGGGCCCGCGCGGCCGGCCACGAGGCGACCTTCTACGCGATGCGCCTGCCGTACGGGGTCCAGGCCGACGAGAAGGACGCCCAGCTCGCCCTCTCCTTCATCCGCGCCGACCAGGTCCTCACCGTCGACGTGAAGCCGGCCAGCGACGCCGCCCTCGCGGCCTCGCTCGCCGCCGGAGTGGCCTTCCGCGACGCGCACCACCAGGACTTCGTCCAGGGCAACATCAAGGCCCGCCAGCGGATGATCGCGCAGTACGCGGTGGCCGGCGCGCACGACGGCCTGGTCGTCGGCACCGACCACGCCGCCGAGGCGGTCTCCGGCTTCTTCACCAAGTTCGGTGACGGCGCCGCCGACCTGGTCCCGCTGACCGGCCTGACCAAGCGCCGGGTGCGCGCCGTCGCGGACGCCCTGGGCGCCCCCGCCGAGCTGGTGTGGAAGGTCCCGACGGCCGACCTGGAAACCCTCGACCCGGGCAAGGCCGACGAGGACGCGCTGGGCGTCACGTACGACGACATCGACGACTTCCTGGAGGGCAAGCCGGTGGACGAGCGCGCCTTCGAGATCATCGTCCGCCGCTACCGGCTCACCGAACACAAGCGACAGCTGCCGATCGCGCCGTAGCGCCTGCGGCGCGCGCCCAGCCGTGACCCCCCTGGCCCACCGGGTGCGCGGCGCCCGCCCCGGCACCTCCCAGCCCAGCCGGACCACGCGTGCGGCACCCGCCGAGCCACACCCCGCCGAGCCGGACCCCGCCGAGCCACACCCCTCCGGGTCGCACCCATCCGAGCCGGACCCATCCGGGTCGGACCCCGCCGAGCCGGACCCATCCGGGTCGCACCCCGCCGAGCCACACCCCGCCGAGCCCCCACCCAGCCTCGCCGGCGTTTGAGGCGCGGGGTCTGGGGCGGAGCCCCAGGGAACGGTGGAAGGGCGGGTAGGGGACGGCTCC
>NZ_JBHWJY010000052.1:0-7166 GCF_042731135.1 Streptomyces sp. NPDC059874 | reverse complement strand
GCCCGCCCCCCCCCCCGCCCGGCCCGGCCCGGCCGGGGGCGCCGGGCGCGCGCGGGCGCCGCCCCCCCCCCCCCCCCGGAACGGTGGAAGGGCGGGTAGGGGACGGCTCCGCGCAGCGGCCCACCCCCGCCGCCCCGCGTGGCCAGGGCCGCCGGGGCCGGGCGCGCGGCGGGGCACCTCCTCGGGCGTCGAACGTTTCCAGGCGCCGGAAAGCGGAGGGTGGTTGCGTTCGACGCCCTGCGGGGGCGCCCCACCGCGCACCCGACCCCGGCGGCGCGGGGGGCACGCGGCCGTCCCGCCGAACCCCCGCGTCCGCGCCCCACCGCGCACCCGACCCCGGCGGCGCGCGGCGCACCCATCCGGCCCGGCCCTCCGCGCTAGGAGTCGGCTCCGTCCGAGATCGCCGCGCGTACCTCCGCCACCCGCTCGGACTCCTCGGCCGCGAACCGCTCGCGGTCGAGGGCCTCGGCGATCTCCTCGTCCTGGCTCATCAGCAGGTCGAGGTTCGAGTCGCCCATCTCGAAGACGCCCATGTCCAGGTACGCCTTCTGCAGCCGCTCGCCCCACAGCCCGATGTCCTTCACGCACGGCACGATCCGGCTGAAGAGCAGCTTCCGGAACAGGTGCAGGAACTCGGACTGCTCGCTGTACTCCTCCGCCTCCTTCTTCGGGATGCCGAAGTTCTCCAGCACCTCCACCCCGCGCAGCCGGTCCCGCATCAGGTAGCAGCCCTCGATCACGAACTCCTCGCGCTCGCGCAGTTCGGCGTCCGTCAGCTGCTTGTAGTAGTCGCGCAGCGCCATCCGCCCGAAGGCCACGTGGCGGGCCTCGTCCTGCATCACGTACGCCAGGATCTGCTTCGGCAGCGGCTTGTCGGTCGTGTCGCGGATCATGCCGAACGCGGCCAGCGCCAGCCCCTCGATGAGCACCTGCATGCCCAGGTACGGCATGTCCCAGCGGGAGTCGCGCAGGGTGTCGCCGAGCAGCCCTTGGAGGCTGTCGTTGATCGGGTACAGCATCCCGACCTTCTCGTGCAGGAAGCGCCCGAAGATCTCGGCGTGCCGGGCCTCGTCCATGGTCTGCGTGGCGGAGTAGAACTTCGCGTCCAGGTCCGGCACCGACTCCACGATGCGCGCCGCGCACACCATCGCGCCCTGCTCGCCGTGCAGGAACTGGCTGAAGTTCCAGGCGGCGTAGTGCCGGCGCAGCTCGCCCTTGTCCTCGTCGGTGAGCTTGGCCCAGTGCCGGGTTCCGTACAGCGTCAGGACCTCGTCCGGGGTGCCCAGCGGATCGTACGGGTCCACCTCGATGTCCCAGTCGATGCGCTTGGCGCCGTCCCACTGCTTGTCCTTGCCCTTCTGGTAGAGCGCGAGGAGGCGTTCGCGGCCTTCGTCGTACTCCCAGCTGAAGCGGGCCGAGCCGGAGGAGGGGATCTGCCAGACACCCTCGCCCGGGTCCTTGGTGTAGAGCTCGTGCGTCGACACTGACGCCCCCTTGTCACGCGAAGTCGCGTACCGAAGCCGCGTACTGCCGTACAGGACTGGACAGTTGGCAGCGTCACACGTTGGTAGACGCGCAGTCAACAAGTCGTGCGCGAGGGATTGACGACCTTGCTGACAAGCAGTCTCATAAACGGTGACTGCAGCAGTGACCGCCGGTAACCCAACCACGAGGTGTCCGAAGCCATGACGACGGTGACCGACCGAGCCCAGCTGAGGGACGCCCTCGGCCTCCTCAAGGACCGCGAACAGATCGCCGAGCGGCTGCTCGAATCCTCGGCGAAACACTCCTTCGACCCCGACAAGGAACTCGACTGGGACACCCCGCCCATCGACGGCAAGTACTACTGGCCGCCCGAGCTGCTCTCCCTCTACGACACCCCACTGTGGAAGAAGATGGGGGAGGAGCAGCGCATCGACCTCTCCCGCCACGAGGCGGCCGCGCTCGGCTCGCTCGGCATCTGGTTCGAGATCATCCTCATGCAGCTGCTGGTCCGGCACATCTACGACAAGTCCCTGACCAGCAACCACGTCCGCTACGCGCTCACCGAGATCGCCGACGAATGCCGCCACTCGATGATGTTCGCCCGCCTGATCAAACAGTCCGGCGCCCCCGACTACCCGGTCACCCGCCTCAATCACAACCTCGCCCGGATCCTGAAGACCGTCTCCACCACCCCCGGCTCCTTCGCCTGCACCCTCCTCGGCGAGGAGATCCTCGACTGGATGCAGCGCCTCACCTTCCCGGACGAGCGCGTCCAGCCCCTCGTCCGCGGCGTGACCCGGATCCACGTCATCGAGGAGGCCCGGCACGTCCGCTACGCCCGCGAGGAACTGCGCCGCCAGATGCTCACCGCCCCGCGCTGGGAGCAGGAACTCACCCGGATCAGCTGCGGCGAGGCCGCCCGCGTGTTCTCGGTGGCCTTCGTGAACCCGACCGTCTACGACAACATCGGCCTCGACCGCCGCGAAGCCGTCGCCCAGGTCAGGGCGAGCGGCCACCGCCGCGAGGTCATGCAGACCGGAGCCAAGCGGCTCACCGACTTCCTCGACGACATAGGCGTCCTGCGCGGGGTCGGCCGCCGACTGTGGAAGAGCTCGGGCCTCCTCGCGTAAGGACGGTCGTCTACCCTGCGGACATGACGACCGCACGCGCCTACCGCAGGCTGAGCGTCGAGGAGCGACGAGCCCAACTCCTCGACGCCGCCCTCTCGCTGTTCGCGCACCGGGCCCCGGAGGAGGTCTCGCTCGACGACGTCGCCGAGGCCGCCGGGGTCTCCCGCCCGCTCGTCTACCGCTACTTCCCGGGCGGCAAGCAGCAGTTGTACGAAGCCGCCCTGCGATCGGCGGCGGACATCCTCGAACTCTGCTTCGCCGAACCGCAGCAAGGCCCCCTCACCCAACGCCTGAGCCGCGCCCTGGACCGCTACCTCGCCTTCGTCGACGAACACGACGCCGGCTTCGCGGCCCTCCTCCAGGGCGGCAGCGTCGTCTCCACCTCCCGTACGACGGCCACCGTGGACGGCATCCGCCGCGCGGCGGCCGACCAGATCCTCGTCCACCTGTCCGTCCCGTCGCCGGGGCCCCGGCTGCGGATGATGGTCCGCACCTGGATCACGGCGGTCGAGGGGGCCTCCCTCATCTGGATCGACGAGGGCAAGCAGCCGGAGGTCGAGTCGCTCCGGGACTGGCTGGTGGACCAGTTCATCGCCCTCCTCACGGCCACGGCGGCCACCGACCCCGAAACGGCCGCCGCCGCCCGGGCGGCCCTCGCCCTGGAATCGGCGGACGGCCCGGTCGGCGTCCTGGCCCGGCGCGTCATCCCGGTGGTCTCGGAGGCCGCCCACCTCCTGTGACACTGGTGCGGTGAGAAGCCAACCCACCCCCTTCGAGGGCGGCCCGATGGACGGCCGGGTCCTCCCGATCCTGCTGGGCCCGACCGGCCACCCGCCGAAGTGGTACGAAATCCCGGTCCCGACGCCGGACGGCCCGCCGACGGTGCTGCTGTACGAGCGCGTCCCGTCGGGCTACACCAAGCGGCTGGGCCTGCAGAAGGGCTGGAAGTACGCCTACCGCCCCGACGGCACCAAGCCGAAGCCCCGCTGGCCCTGGACGAAGCCCCCGCGGGACTGACGCGCAGAGCCAAACCCAGCCCCGCCGGCGTTCGAGGCGCGGGGTTCGGGGCGGAGCCCCAGGTCTTTGAGCCGAGCCCGCGCGAAATCCAGCCTCGCCGGTGTTTGGGGCGCGGGGTCGGGGGCGGAGCCCCGGGTCTTTGAGGCGAGCCCGCGCGAAATCCAGCCTCGCCGGTGTTTGGGGCGCGGGGTCGGGGGCGGAGCCCCGGGTCTTTGAGGCGAGCCCGGGCAAAATCCAGCCTCGCCGGCGTTTGAGGCGCGGGGTTCGGGGCGGAGCCCCGGTTTTTGAGGCGCGCCTGCCCACCCGGCCGCACCGGCTGAGCGGGACCCGGCTGGTTCCGCCGGGGCCGGGGCCGCGCCGGGGCGTCTCCTCGGGCGCCGAACGTTTCCAGGGGTCGGAGGGCCGAGGGCGGCCCAGTTCGACGCCCTGCGGGGACGCCCCGGCACACCCCCGTCCCCGTCGGAACGGGCAGGGACGCCGCCGGGCAAATCCAGCCCCGCCGGCGTTTGAGGCGCGGGGTCGGGGCGCGGGGCGGAGCCGCGGCCGCAGGGGGCAGGGCTACGCCGAGCCCGGACCCGCCAACCCCGCCGGAGGCTCCGGCAGGACCAGGACCGCCAAGGCCCCGCCCCCCTCCGCCCGCCGGAACGACAGCTCCGCGCCGATCGCCTCCGCCTGGCCGACCGCGATCGTCAGCCCCAGCCCGTGCCCCTTGCCCCCGCCGCTCCGGAACCGCTGCGGCCCGTGCTCCATCAGGTAGTCGGGGAACCCGTCCCCGTGGTCCCGTACGGTCACCACCGGCCCGTCCACCGTCAGGACCACCGGCGCCCGCCCGTGCTTGTGCGCGTTGGCCACCAGGTTCCCCAGCACCCGCTCCAGCCGCCGCCGGTCCGTCTCCACGTGCGCGTCCCGGACCACGACCACCTCCGTGTCCGTCCCCGACGCCCGCACCACCCGCCCGGCCAGCCGCCCCAGCTGGTGCAGGTCGGTCTCCACCACCTCGCTGCGCGAGTCCAGCCGGGAGATCTCCAGGAGGTCCTCCGTCAATTGCCGCATCGTGCGCACGCGCTCCCGCACCAGCTCCGTCGGCCGGCCCTCCGGCAGCAGCTCCGACGCCGCCTGCAAACCCGTCAGCGGCGTCCGCAACTCGTGTGCCACGTCCGCCGTGAACCGCCGCTCGCTCTCCAGCTTCGTCTGCAGGCTCCCCGCCATCGTGTCCAGCGCCCCGGCGACCGTCGACACCTCGTCCTGGTGCCGCGAGGGGTCCTTGGTGCGCGGGTCGCCCACCCGCGCGTCCAAGTCGCCCTGGGTGATCCGGCGGGCCACGGTCGCCGTCTGGTGCAGCCGCCGCGTCACCCGGGTCACCGCGAAGGCACCCACCAGCAGGGTCCCGCCGATCGCGAGCACCGACGACCCGATGATCGCGTTGTCCAGCCCGTTGATCGTGCGCGCGCTCTGCTCGTAGTCGATGGCGGTGGCCAGCGCCCGCCCGTCCGCCGGCGCTGCCGCCCACATCCTCGGGCGGCCCTCGAAGTCCGCCACCATCGTGCCCCGGCGCCCTCCGACGGCCAGCGCCCGCAGCTTCGGCGGGAGCCCCGCGGGATCCAGCCCCGAACCGGGCGGCAGGGCCTCGCCGGCCTCGTAGGCGCGCGAGACGTCGTGCAGTTTGCCGAGTGCCTTCTCCCGGGCCGTGGCCACGGTCTGCCGGGTCACCTCGACGTGTACGAGAGCGCCCAGCAGCGCCGCCAGCGTGCAGCACATCACCACGATGAAACACGCCGACTTCCACGTCAGCGTGGCCGTCCAGGCGGGCAGCCGGACCTTCACGGCGAGCCCGTGTCGGTGCCGGGACCGGTGCCCCGGCCCGTCCCGTTGCCGTTGCCCGTGCCGGCACCGGGGGACTGGGTGCGGGGGCGGGGCTTGCCGCTCGGGGCCTGCGGATTGACCGGCACCCGTACGATCTGCTCGCGCGTCGGCAGCATGGTCAGCTGCTTCTCGTCCCAGGACCAGGCGGTGATCAGCTCGTAGCCGTTGTTCCCACTGGGCGCCCGCAGGATCACGTCCCGTCCGGCGAGCTCCACCGTGATCACGCTCTGCGTGGTCGCCATGATCCGGTTGAGCCGCCCGTCGGGATCCGCCGTGTACACCCGTACGGACATCTCCTTCTCCGGGACGTCCGGGCCGGCGCCGAACTCGATGCCGATGATCAGCTCGTCCTTGTCGTTGCCCGTGAGGTCCCGGTAGTACGGCTTCAGCACGGGGCAGGTCCCGGGATCCGTCCCGTCCTCCCCGCAGGCCAGGATCGCGGCGGCGGTCTCCGGGGGCATCCCGTCGGGGCCGACGGCCACGTTCGGATGGGCCCGCAGCTCCGCCTGGACGAGCGCCACCGGGTCGACGGCGTGCACGTCCTGGTCCTTCACCGGCGGGATCCCCTTGACGTACTCGGGCGGGGCACCGCCCGGATCGGCGGGCGGTACGGTCGCACCCTGCCGGTCCGGCCACAGGTGTACGGGCCCACGCGCGGTCGGCGTCGCACCGGCCCCGGCCAGCCCACCCGTGTCGCCGCAGCCGGTCAGCAGGGGGAGCACGACGAGAGCGCCCAGGGCGCAGGCGGTGGCCGCACGCAACGGAAACCCGATCACAGCACCCCGCGCCCTTCTGCCCGCGCCACGCCGGCCGGTCGCGTCAACCTTATGCGGATCTACACCCTTTCTGCTCATGATGATCACGCGAGTCAGCGATCCGTAGCCCGCCGGCAGCAGTCCGTCAGCCGTCCGTCAGCCGTCCGTACGACCGCGGCGCAGCATCGCGAAGCCCAGCCCGGCGGCGCCGACGGCCGCGATGCCTCCGCCCGCGGCGAGCAGCAGCACGCCCTCACCCGGCCCGTCGGCCAGCGTGCTGAGCCGGCGCGCGTCGGCCGCCCCCGTGACGACGTCTTCCTTCTCCTTCGCCGACGCGAGGACGACCCGCCCGCTGCGAGTCCCGGTCTTGTATCCGGACCCGTCGCCCGCGATGGCGTGACCGCCCTGCGCGGGGGCGTCCCCGACCCAGGAGGTCAGCTGTCCGTCGGAGGCCAGCGCGGCGTGCAGCTCTCCGGCCCCGCCGATGCCGGTGACGCCGTCACGGCTGGTCAGGGTGGTGGTCCGGTGGCCGTCCGCGGCCAGGATGTCGGCCTGGTAGGCGTCCTGCGCGACCCGGTAGACGTGCGCGGTGGACACCCCGTCCGCGAGGGCGAGGGTCTTGACGAGCGTGCGCTGCGGGGCGACGGAGTGCGCGGAGGTCGCCGCGGGCACCCCCTCGGCGAGCGCGGCGGCGGTGGGCAGTGCCAGCAGACTTCCGGCGCATGCGGTCACGGCGGCGGCGCGAACGAGAGTGCGGCGGCGGACGGTGCTCACGGGAGTCCTTCGGTGCTGGTCTGGCCTGGCGTCTCCAGGTGGGACAAACCTAGACGAGTAAGTCCAAAGTGCTCGGGTCAGTGGTCGTAGGCGATCAGTGAGCGGGTGGTGGGTGTTCCCGTCTGCCGGTTGTGCCAGATGG